>NZ_BAAAAP010000020.1:0-65835 GCF_054768215.1 Clostridium sp. CTA-1 | reverse complement strand
TTACTGGTGCTACTGGCCCTCAAGGTATTACCGGAGCTACTGGAATTCAAGGCGTTACTGGACCTACTGGAATTCAAGGTATTACCGGAGCTACTGGTCCTCAAGGCATTACTGGCCCTACTGGAATTCAAGGTGTAACCGGTCCTACTGGAATTCAAGGTATTACCGGAGCTACTGGTCCTCAAGGCATTACTGGTGCTACTGGCCCTCAAGGTATTACCGGAGCTACTGGAATTCAAGGCATTACTGGCCCTACTGGAATTCAAGGTGTAACTGGTCCTACTGGAATTCAAGGTATTACTGGCCCTACTGGAATTCAAGGTGTAACTGGTCCTACTGGAATTCAAGGTGTAACTGGTCCTACTGGACTTCAAGGCATCACTGGCCCTACTGGAATTCAAGGCGTTACTGGCCCTACTGGTCCTATAGGTGTTACCGGTCCTACTGGACTTCAAGGCATCACTGGCCCTACTGGTCCTATAGGTGTTACCGGTCCTACTGGTCCTACTGGCCCTACTGGCCCTTAAGATATAATTAATCCTACTGTGTTTCTAGGAATTAGTAATCTTACTGGTGCTACGGATAGTAACGAAAATGCTTTTATTGCAAATTTTTCAACTCCGAGCATCATAGTTCAAAGAACTCCAGTATAATTAGATATTAATTTGTTTCTGTCTTCAGATATAACTCATACAGCTTCCAGACTAAATGTTAACGTTCGAATTGTTATATTAAAATAATAGTCATTTAGAAGCTATTTAATAATTCAATAATAACTAGGTAAGAATATAATTGACTATAATCTTACCTAGTTTTTTGAATATTGTATAATTTATTAGTCTCTTGCTTAATTAACTAATACTCTAAAAATATAATATTATTTTCATACCTTATAAAATTATTACCTTTGTGCTTAACTCTTCTTTGAGTGAATCTTACCAAGTAATCATATATGTTCTCCTATTAAGCTGAGATTTAAAACAGAGCTTATGCATTTTTTATTTAGATTAACTAACTATGCTAATTATCTATGTCTTACAATATGTTAACCCAATTTTTATGTCAAAAACAAAAAATCATCATATTATATAGTAATGCTAATATTTTAAACTTTATTAGCAAAAATATAATAATATTATTTATTAAGTAGAGGGTGATTTGTTTGAGTAATAGATGTAAAATATGCGTACCATGTTGTGGTAGATGTAACTGCTGCTGCCCTAGAGGCGTAACCGGACCTACTGGTCCTAGAGGTGCTACTGGTCCTAGAGGCGCTACTGGCCCTAGAGGTATTACCGGTGCTAGAGGCGCTACTGGCCCTAGAGGTATTACTGGTCCTACTGGTATTAGAGGTATCACTGGTCCTACTGGTATTAGAGGTATCACTGGTCCTACTGGTATTAGAGGTATCACTGGTCCTACTGGTATTAGAGGTATTACTGGTCCTACTGGTCCTATAGGTATTACTGGTCCTACTGGTGCATCTGCTATAATACCATTTGCATCCGGAGGCGTTGCTGTATTAGAAACTGTTTTAGGAGGCTTAGCAAATACAGGCACTTTACTTGGATTTGGAAGTTCATTCCCTGGAGTTACTGTTTCTGCCGGAACTATCACTTTAAGTCCAGCAATTGCTGACTTCGCATTTGTTGCTCCTCGTGCTGGAACTATAACATCATTAGCTGGATTCTTTAGTGCTGCAATTGGAGTAACTTTATTAAGCCCCGTACAAATACGTTTAACAATATATACTGCACCTGCGGGTAGTAATACCTTTACTCCAGTTGGTATTCCTTTATTACTAACTCCAGCTCTAGGCGTAATTGCTGTTGGTACTACTGCAAGTGGTATTACTGCTGAAAATATTGCAGTTGCTGCAGGAGATAAAATACTATTAGTTGCTGACAGTGATACACTTGGTGTAAGTTTAGCTTCTATTGTTACAGGATTTGTAAGTGCAGGTATAGCAATTAGCTAGCTTTTAATAAGCTATGAATCTTGATAAAATTTTAAATTATTAGAGTACCAAAATTATTTTAATAATTTCTGTTTTATCAAACCGTACGTGCCTATTAAAGCATACGTCTTACCAACATGATTTTAAATCAATTAATTATTGGTTCATTTATCTTTGAAATTAGGTCAGGGGCGTAGTATCCCTGACCTTTCTCTTTAACTTTTCAATTATTTTTTGTAACCTTTTCCTACTTCCCCTGCCAGTATGAATATGATATTCATTTAAAATTTCATACTTTTCTTCTGTTGTATGTTTAGTTCTTTTAGAAACAAGAATACTCCCCTTAAGGTAGACAGATTTTTTATTTTTTAATCTGTATACCTTAAGGGGAGTATATCATAATCTAATTGTACAGTTATTTTTTATTTACTTTTTCATACCCTTTACCTGTAGTGGGTTTAATTTCTTTTTTTCTTTAGCCAAATTTAATTGACTATCCATTAGCTTTTTTTCTAAATCTAAAATTTTATATTTAGAAGATTGTAATTGAAATTTTAGTTCCTTATTTTGAATTTTAACTTTATTGTTTTCTTCCATATATTTTTTCGCTGTTTTCTCCATAAGTTCCATTTGTACTTGTAATTTTTCTAATTTCTCTTTATCTTCTTTTATGGAATCATCTACAACTTTATCTTGTAAATTTTCTTCTAGTTTTTTATTTTTTTCTTTTTCTTCTTCTAATAGTTTTCTTATTTCTTCTATTTTTAAATTTTGATGATGCTGAATTTTTTTTAATTTATCTATTTCTAATTGTAAATTTTCTATTTGCTCTTCTTTTTTTAATCCATCATCTACAGCATTTATTGCTGTCAATATTGAAGCTGAAGAAGTACTCAATTTAGGATTATTATCTAGTATATCTGCTATTTTTTTATCCACATATCTAGCTACCTTGTGAAGATAATCCTCTTGTTCTTCCCCTTTTAAATTATACTCAACACCATTTATCTTAACCGTTATAATATTCATGAATACACCCTCTTAGATATTCCTATTATAAATGTTATTTACAATACTATTTACCAAAATAGGACTTATTATTTTATCTTTAAATCTTATTATAATTAGCTGTTTCCGTAATAATTAAAACTCGTTTAGCTATATTATTTGTCATAATCGCCTATAATAATTCTACCATAAAACACACATTTATAAAACAGGATTTTACCTTTAATCTCTAAGTTGTGCTCCTAACTTATGTTCTAGAGTTCTTACTATTTTGTCATGAACTTTATTTACCTCTGAATCTTTAAGAGTTCTTTGTGCATTTCTGTAAACTATGGAATATGCTATACTCTTCTTTCCTTCTGGTATTTGTTTTCCTTTATAAACATCAAATAGTTGTATACTTTCAAGTATATTTCCACCACCATTTTTAATAATATTTTCTATTTCTTGTACTAAAACTGTATCATCTACAATTACTGCTATATCTCTAGTTACTGCTGGAAATTTTGGTAATTGACTATATTCCTTTTTAACATTAGAATGCCTATATAAAACATCTAAATTTAATTCTGCTATATAACATCTTTCTTCTATATCATAGTTATCCTGTACATCTGGATGTATTTCTCCTAGCGTACCTACATAATCTTTCTTTATATAAAGTTCTGCAGTTCTTCCTGGATGAAAAGTAGGATTTTCTTCCTGTCTTTTTAATTTCCAATTATCTATACCTAATCCTCCTAGTATATTTTCTACTATACCTTTTAAGTTAAAATAATCTACAGCACCATATAATCCTATAGTAACAATATTCTTTTCTTCTGGAAGTTCTGTAGGATCTTCCTTTGGAATATATATCTTTCCAATTTCAAATAAAGAAGCATAATCATTGTTTCTTGAGTAGTTTCTACTCAAAGATTCCATCATAGAAGGTATTGTAGTGGTTCTCATTATACTAAAATCTTCTCCTAAAGGATTTTTTATCTTAACTACTTTTCTTAAGCTACTATCTTCTTTTAAACTAATCTTATCAAATACCTTTGGACTTACAAAAGAATAACTTATAGATTGGTTTAATCCACTTGCCATAAGTGTTTCTATAACCTTATCATCTAAACGTTGTTTTTCATTTTTTCCTGCTTGCATAGTAACACTCTTTATTGTAGTTATTGGAATATTATTGTATCCATATATTCTTGCTATCTCTTCTGCTATATCTTCTTTTATATTTAAATCACATCTAAAAGTTGGTACATGTACTTCTAAAATTTCTCCCTTTATTTCTGTATTAAGATCCAATCTATCTAAACATTCCTGCATTTCTTCTTTTGATATATCTGTACCTAAAAAATTATTTATCCAGTTACTATTTACTTCTAATATATGAGGTTCTAATTTGTTTTCATATACATCTACAGAACCTTCCATTACCTCTCCTGCACCTAGTTCTTGAATTAATTTACAAGCTCTATCCATAGCTAATTCCACTAAATTGGGATCTAAATCTTTTTCAAATCTAGAAGAAGCTTCTGTTCTTAATCCTAATTTTTTAGAAGATATTCTTATATTAGTTCCATCAAAATTGGCACATTCTAATATTATTTCTTTTGTATCTTCTTTTACTTCTGAATTTAAACCACCCATTATGCCAGCAACAGCTACAGTTCTATCTCCATCTTTTATATTAAGTATATCTACATCTAATTCTCTTTCTGTCTCATCTAGTGTAGTAAACTTTTCTCCTTCTTTCGCTCTTTCTACCACTATAGTATTTGTTCTTATTTCTTTTCTATCAAAAGCATGCATTGGTTGACCTAATTCTAACATTACAAAATTTGTTATATCTACTATATTGTTTATAGGTCTAACCCCTGCTTCTAGTAATCTTTCTTGCATCCAGCCTGGTGATTGATCTACTTTAACATTTTTAATGCCTCTTGCCATATATCTTCTGCAAAGAGTATCCTTTACTTCTACTCTTAAAGAGTTTTCTATATTCTCACTACATTTTGGGGCAAACTCTACTACTGGAATAGTATATTTTTTATTTAAAGTAGCAGCAGCTTCCCTTGCTATGCCTATTACACTTAAACAATCTGGTCTATTAGATGTAATTTCAAACTCTATAACAGAGCTTTCCATTTTTAATACCTTTTTTATGTCTTCTCCTACAGGTGTATCCTGATCTAGAATCATAAGCCCATACACAGGTTCATCCCCTGCTAGACCTAGTTCTTCTTCAGAGCAGAACATACCATTTGATACTTCTCCTCTTAATTTACCTTTTTTAATTTTTAACCCACCATGTAATGTAGACCCATGAAGAGCTACAGGAATTATATCCATCTCTTTCATATTTGTAGCAGCTGTAACTATTTGAATATTTTCGTCTTTGCCTATATCCACCTGGCAAATAGAAAGTTTATCCGCATCTGGATGTTTTGTTATTTCTATTATCTTTCCTGTAACTACATTTTGTATTTCATCACCTGTAGTTACAACTTCTTCCACCTTTGAACCTGATAATGTAAGTCTATCTCCTAATTCCTTTGGAGAAATATCTATATCTATATAATCATTTAACCATTTAACTGGAACTTTCATTTGTTATACCTCCTCGTATAATAAAATTAATAAATACTTCATTTCCAACATATTTTATTTAAACTTCTATTTTATAAAACTAAACTATAAGTGGATATCTCTAATCCATCTATACTAGTAATATGTTGTAATTATTTAATTTTTTAAATTAAAATATAGCTTTAAAATTGATTTAAAAATCTCATATCACTTTCATATAAAAGTCTTATATCATCTATACCATATTTCATCATAACCATTCTGTCTACTCCGAATCCAAATGCAAATCCACTATAAACTTCTGGATCTATATTACAGTTTCTAAGAACTTGAGGATGAACCATTCCACAACCTAGAAGTTCAATCCAACCACTACCTTTACATACTTTACATCCTTCTCCATTGCATACAAAACATGTAGCATCCATTTCTGCTGAAGGTTCTGTAAATGGGAAATGATGGGGTCTAAACTTAGTTTTAACCTTATCTCCAAACATTCTTTTTGCAAATAATTCTAACGTACCTTTTAAGTCTGAGAAAGTTATTCCTTTATCTACTACTAATCCTTCCATTTGATAAAATATAGGTGAATGAGTAGCATCTACTGAATCAGAACGATAAACCTTTCCTGGAGCTATCATCTTAATTGGAGGTTTTTGATTTTCCATAGTTCTTATTTGTATTGGAGATGTTTGAGTTCTTAAAACCAAATTATCATTTATATAAAAAGTATCTTGTTCTCCTCTTGCTGGATGATTTTTAGGTATATTTAAGGCTTCAAAATTATACTTATCAAGTTCAACTTCTGGACCTTCTTCAATAGTGAATCCCATGGATATAAATATATCTTTCATACTTTCTAATGTTAAATCTAAAGGATGTCTTTTTCCTACCACTTGTTTTTTTCCTGGCATAGTTATATCTATAGTTTCATTTTCTAATCTCATAGATTTTTCTTTATTTTTTATATCAGAGAAAGCTTCTTTTATAGTTTCTTCTATATATGATCTTACTTCATTAGCAACTTTACCTACAACAGGTCTTTCCTCTTGAGATAAAGCTCCCATACCTCTTAATATTTGTGTAAGTTCACCCTTTTTTCCTAAATATCTTACTCTTATGTTTTCTAACTCGTCTTTACTTAAAGCTGTCTTTAATTCATTTATTGCACTATTTTTAATCTCTTCTAATTTTTGACGCATAACAATACTCCTTTCCATTTTCATATTTAATGTAAAAATTTTTATAACAAAAAAGCCCATCCCATAAAGGGACGAACTAAATCCGCGGTACCACCCTAATTAATATAAATAAAAATTTATATTCTCTTAGTCAGTGTTATCGATACTGTATCGCTAAAAGCTACTACTATTTCACTTTTAGAACTCAGAAGTGAACTTCAGCATAAAATATTTTAGGGGTTTTCAGCCTAAGACCCACATTCTCTTAAAAATATTTTAAACTTACTCTCTTCATCATAGTTTAATATTTTCTGTTTTTATCCTTTTCATAATTTTACATACTGTTTAGTTTTTTGTCAACACTCTTATTTATTAATTTGTCTTATTCTTTCAAAAGTCATTATAGAGCATGCCACTGCTACATTTAAAGATTCTGCTGCTCCAGGCATAGGAATTTTAACCTTTATATCACTAAGACTATTCAAATCCTCGCTTATTCCATTTCCTTCATTTCCTACTGCAATTATCATATTATCTTTCATATTTACATCATAAAA
This sequence comes from Clostridium sp. CTA-1, assembly GCF_054768215.1. NCBI lineage: Bacteria > Bacillati > Bacillota > Clostridia > Eubacteriales > Clostridiaceae > Clostridium > Clostridium sp. CTA-1. The sequence goes on along the minus strand of NZ_BAAAAP010000020.1, from coordinate 58,549 downwards.
ATTACTATTTGTATCTAATGAACTTACTAATAGCTTGAAGCCATTTCTTTGTAATGATTTTACTGTCTCTAAATTTTCATCTTCGATTATAGGAATATAAAAGATAGATCCCATAGTAGACCTTAATGTTTTTTCATTATATACATCTACGGTTCCTTTAGTTGTTATAATGCCTAAAGCTCCAGCAGCATGGGCAGTTCTTATTATAGTTCCCATATTACCTGGATCTTGAACTTTATCTACTAAAATATAAAAACCATTTTCCAAATCCAATTTCTCTGTTTTAAAATAGTTTATTACTGATACTATACCCTGAGGATTTTCTGTATTACTTATACTTTTTAAAACAGAATAATTAACCACATAAGTTTCTATATCATTATTTATATTATATTTTTTGTATAGTTCTTCTAATTTATTCAAGCTTTTTTCTTCTATAAAAACTTTATTTACGCTACTATTAGATTTCAATGCCTCTTCAAAAAATCTAAATCCTTCTACAATAAAACTTTTATTTTGCGTTCTATACTTTTTTTCTCTTAACTTTCTTACTTCTTTTATTAACTGATTATCTTTACTAGAAATCATTTCTTATATAATGCACCTCATTTTAATTTAGACTAATAAATTAAACTTTAGTAATAAATTAATTCATATTCGTAAAATCAGCATTAATTATTAGTCTACATTCAAAATTTCTACCTTAGTAAGATCTTCTTCACTGCCTATAGCAACTATTATATCTCCTGACTCTATTGTGTCTTCTGCCACTGGTGATACATTAATTTCTTCTCCTCTTTTTAAAGCAACTACATTAATGCCATAATTAGCTCTTATATTCAATTCGTTAAGAGTTTTTCCATGCCATATCTTTGGAATTACTATTTCTGCTATGCTATAATTCGGAGACAATTCTATATAATCTAATATATTAGTAGAAACTAAATTATGAGCAACTCTAACTCCCATATCTCGTTCTGGGAATACTACTCTATCTGCTCCTATTTTATATAATACTTTAGCATGTATCTCAGTATTTGCCTTAGCTATTATATATTTTACTCCCATTTCTTTTACTAGTAAGGTAGCCATAGTACTAGCCTGTATATCTGATCCTATAGTTATAACAGCCACATCAAAATTTCTTATTCCTAAAGCTCTTAAACTATTTTCATCTGTAGCATTCATTTGTACTGAGTGAGTAACACTATCTGATATACTCTGAACTATATCATCACTTGAATCGATAGCCAATACATCATTTCCTAAAGTATATAAAGTTTTCGCAACGGAAGTACCAAATCTTCCAAGACCTATGACAACAAATTGCTTTTTTCCCATAATAACACCTCTAACCTACTAATATTTTTTCTTCTGGATATTTAATAGAACTATTTTTTAGCTTTCTTGCAAAAGCTATAGCTAATGTTAATGGTCCAACTCTACCTGCATACATAGTCAATAGTATAACTACTTTTCCAATAGCGCTTAATTTAGTAGTTAAGCCTAAAGTTATCCCTACTGTACCAAAGGCTGATGTGGCTTCATACAAATAGTATTCAAAAGGAAACTTTACCTCTGTTATTGATAATATCATAGTAACTGTAATAACTAAAGTTAAACTTATAATAGTTATAGCTAAAGCCCTATATACAATTTCTTTGCTTATTCTTCTTTTATTTATTTCTGTATCTTGCTTTCCTTTAACTACACAAACTACTGTCATTATAAGTACCCCCGCAGTTGTAACTTTTATACCTCCTGCTGTGGATCCTGATGCTCCCCCTATAAACATTAAAATTATTGTTAAAAACTTTCCTGCCATAGTCATATCCGATGTAGATATTGAATTAAATCCTGCAGTTCTTGGAGTAACAGCAGCAAAAAAAGATGACAATACCTTGTTTCCAAAAGTCATATTAGCCATAGTTCCTGGATTTCTACTTTCAAATATGAACATTAATACAGTTCCTACACTTAATAATAAAGCTGTAGCAGAAAGTACTAATTTAGAATGAGTGGACAATTTTCTATGACCTTTATAATGATATATTTCATACCATACATAAAATCCTAGTCCACCTATTATTATTAAAAATGCTATAACTAAAATTATAACAGTATTATCATAAACCCCTGTTAAGCTATTAAAATTGCCAAAAAGATCAAAACCTGCATTACAAAAGGCTGATATAGAATGAAAAATACTATAATATAAACCCTTAGCTAATCCATATTTAGGAATAAATTGAGTAGATAATAAAAGTGCTCCTCCTCCTTGTATAGAAAGCGTAAATAATAATATATACCTTGCCATTTTAACTAAACCCTGTATATTAAAAGTATTTAATGCTTCTTGCATAACAAGTCTTTCTTTTAACGTTATCTTTTTTCCTACCAATAAAGCAAGTAAAGTTGCAAAGGACATAAATCCTAGTCCTCCCACCTCTATAAGAAGCATAATAACGGTTTTACCAAAATATGTCCAATGTGTTCCCGTGTCTACTACTATCAGTCCTGTAACACAAACTGCAGATGTAGATGTAAATAGGCAATCTAAAAAAGGAGTTCTTTGCCCGGTTTGTGATGAAATAGGTAAACTAAGTAGTATAGCACCTACAAATATTACTATGGCAAATCCAATAGCTAATATTTGAACTGGGGTAAATCTCCTTCTCATATGCGGTATTTTCATTTACTTTTTCTCCCTCCTACTTAAAAGATAAACTCATTATAGCACTTATGACTATTTTGTCAATTTTACAAAATATTAAAAAATACGGCTATTTAAGCCGTATTAATTCTTATAATTTAAATATTAAGCATTTAATTGTTTTTTAGCTACATCTACTAATTCAGCAAATGCTTTTGGATCATTTATAGCTATTTCTGAAAGCATTTTTCTGTTTATATCAATTCCTGCATTCTTTATTCCATTCATGAATTTTGAATATGAAAGTCCGTTCATTCTTGTAGCAGCGTTTATTCTTGCTATCCATAACTTTCTATAATCTCTTTTCTTTAATTTTCTTCCTACATAAGCATTTCTTAATGCTCTTATAACTGATTCATTTGCTGTTTTAAATAACTTGCTCTTTCCACCATAGTATCCTTTTGCAAGTTTTAATACTTTTTTATGACGTTTACGAGCATTCATTGCTCTTTTTACTCTTGCCATCCCAAACTACCTCCTTTGTGCTCCTATTATTATAGGTATGGTAATACCTTCTTCATTACTTTTTCTTGACTTTCTGAAACGTATCCAGCTTTTCTTAAATTTCTTTTAGTCTTTCTGCTTTTCTTTGTTAATATATGACTTTTAAAAGCTTTAGCTCTCTTTAACTTACCTGTTCCAGTTACTTTAAATCTTTTTGCTGCAGCCCTTTTTGTTTTCATTTTTGGCATTGTGATTTCCTCCCCTCGTTATTACGCTTTTCTTGGCGCTAATATCATTATCATATTTCTTCCTTCTAGTTTAGGTGCTTTTTCCATAACACCAAGTTCTTCTACTTTTTCATAAAAGGATTTTAATATTTTATTTCCTTTAAAGGAATAATCAGCTTCTCTACCTCTGAATCTAACAGTTACTTTAACTTTATTTCCTGCATTTAAAAATTTCCTAGCATTATTAGCTTTAATTTCTATGTCATGTGCTTCTATAGTTGGACTTAGTCTAACTTCTTTTATGTTTATAACCTTTTGATTCTTTTTAGCTTCCTTGTCTTTTTTAGTTTGTTCATATAAGAATTTACCATAATTCATTATTTTACAAACTGGTGGTTTTGCAGTTGGAGCTATAAGTACTAAGTCTAGTTCCTTTTCATCTGCAAGCTTTTGCGCCTCACTTGAAGACACTACTCCTAATTGTTCTCCCTCGCTACCTACAAGTCTTACTTCTTTTTCACGGATTTGTTCATTCATAAGATAGTTTTTGTTAATAATCTTCACCTCCAAAAATATTAGACCGAAAACACTTAACAATTTTCATGTATAATAAATAAAAGACGGCATAAGCCGTCTTTATAAACAATAATACAAATTAAATTTATATACTCCAACCTTACTAGCCATGCTGTAAGGTGAGAAACGGCCTGTTTCTACTTACATAAAATATTATTAAGTTATAGTTAACCTAAAGTTAACTAACAAATAAGATTATACTATGGATATATTAACAAGTCAATATTTTTTTATAAAAATTTAAATTCCTTTATTATTGTAGATTAATTTATTTTTAGTTAGCTTTGTCCTTAATTTCATTCTTTATTTTTTCTATAAATTCTTCTAAGGATATAGCCCCTAGATCTCCATCTTTTCTACTTCTTACAGCAACTTTTCCTGCTTCCACTTCTTTATCTCCAAGTATTAGCATATATGGAACTTTTTGAAGTTGAGCTTCTCTTATCTTGTACCCTATTTTTTCATTTCTTGTATCAATTTCTACCCTTATATTATTTTCTTTAAGAGTTTCTTCAACTTTCTTTAAATAATCATATTGAGTATCAGTTATATTCATTAATTTAACTTGTACTGGAGCTAGCCATGTTGGGAATGCACCTGCATATTGTTCTATTAATATACCTATAAATCTTTCAACACTTCCATATATAGTTCTATGAACCATAACAGGTCTGTGTTTTTCACCATCTGCACCTATATAAGATAAATCAAATCTTTCTGGCATTTGGAAATCAAGTTGAATAGTTCCACATTGCCATGTTCTGCCTATACAATCCTTTAAATGGAAATCTATCTTTGGACCATAGAAAGCACCGTCACCTTCATTTACTCTATATTCTTTTCCTATAGAATCTAAAGCTTCTCTTAAACCATTAGTTGCTATTTCCCAATCTTCGTCGCTTCCCATAGAATCTTCTGGTCTTGTTGAAAGTTCTACAAAATATTCAAATCCAAATAGTTTATAGAATTTATCTATCAATTTAATTATTCCTACTACTTCTTCTTTTATTTGTTCTTTTGTCATATATAAATGAGCATCATCTTGAGTAAAACATCTTACTCTCATAAGTCCATGTAGTGCTCCTGATAGTTCATGTCTATGGACTATTCCTAATTCTGAAAGTCTTAATGGAAGATCTCTATAGGAATGCATAGAATTTTTATAAACTAGTATTCCACCTGGACAATTCATAGGTTTTATTGCATAATCACCATCATCTATATTAGTAAAATACATATTTTCTTTATAGTGATCCCAGTGACCTGATTGATGCCATAAAGCTTCATTTAATATTAATGGTGTTCTTATTTCTTGATATCCTGCTTTTGTATGCTCTTCTCTCCAAAAACTTTCAAGAATATTTCTTACAATCATTCCCTTTGGATGAAAGAATGGGAACCCTGGTCCTTCTTCATGTATGCTAAATAAATCTAATTCTTTACCTAATTTTCTGTGATCTCTTTTTTTAGCTTCTTCAAGCATATTTAAATATTCGTCTAACTCACTTTTTTTAGTAAAGGCTGTACCATATATCCTTTGAAGCATTTTATTATTTTCATCGCCTCTCCAATAAGCTCCAGCTAGAGATAACAATTTTACTGATTTAACCTTTCCTGTAGATGGTACATGAGGTCCTGCACATAAATCTGTAAAATCTCCTTGTTTATAGAAAGATATAACTTCTCCTTCTGGTAGATCTTCTATAAGCTCTACCTTATAATCCTCATTCTTTTCTTTCATAAGCTTTATTGCTTCTTCTCTTGGTAATTCAAATCTTTCTAACTTATGATTTTCCTTTATTATTTTTTTAATTTCTGCTTCTATTTTTTCTAGCATTTCTGGTGTAAAAGTAAAATCTGCTTCAAAATCATAATAAAAACCAGTGTCTATAGCAGGCCCTATAGCTAATTTTACTTCTGGGTATAATCTTTTAACTGCTTGAGCTAACATATGTGAACCAGTATGTCTTAAAGCCCATTTACCCATTTCATCTTCAAATGTTAAAATCTCTAAACTACTATCTTTGTGTAGCTCAGTCATTAAATCCACAGTTTCTCCATCTATTTTAGCTGCTAAAGCTTTTTTATAAAGAGCTGGACTAATTTTCATAGCAATATCAGATATTTTTATTCCTTCTTCAAATTCCATTACTTTGCCATCTTTTAATGTGATTTTTATCATAAAATTGTCCTCCTTCAAATAAAAAATTACAAATAAAAAAAACCCGTCCCAACACATGGGACGAGTGTATTTTCGTGGTTCCACCCAATTTAATAGCAGTGCACTACTATTATCTCTTTATCCTTTAACGCAGGAAACGGTTATACTTACTCAATTCAGTATACAACTCTAAGGTGGTTTTCAATAGAACTTATTCAGAAAATCTTTCAGCCTATGGATTTTCTTCTCTTTGAATAGTAATCTATTTACTCTTCCTTTTCATAGTTTATAAATCTATTTTTAATTTAGATACATTATATTAGCTATAGAGATAAATGTCAATACCCTAATACTCTTTTATAGAATTTATTAAAGTTTATTATAAGTATGCTTTAATTTGATAGGCTTATCATGATTATAGATATTAACTCTCTCTTCAAAAACATTCTTTATAGTATTAATTAATTCCTTATTTGTACAATTTTCAATATTATATATATTAATTTCTTTAGGTACATTAGTTATAAGCCAACTTATAAGCATATCATCTACAGATATATTTTCTACATATTTAACATCGGAAATTTCTATATAAACTTCCTCTGTTAAATCATTTCCCTCAGAATCTTTTAATGTATATTTTCCAGTAGGATCTATTAATATATTTAGTTTGTCTAATTTACTTTCCTCTATCTCTACAAAATATTTTAATAATTTTATAAATTCATTGTATTCCTTATCTACCATATACTTCTCTACTATTTTTTCTACTATACCTTTTATATCTATAAATAATTCTCTGCATCTAAAAGTTAAAAAACCATCTATGTTTATTTCATTATTTTCGTCAATGCACTTCTTTATTTTTTTTATTATTTCATTTTTTTTATTTAAACAATAAATAGAATCTTCTATATATCTTTTATCCTTATCTTTCAAAACATCAGAAGTTTTTTCTAATAATTCTTCTGTTTCTTCCCTCTTTAAAAAGAAATATGCATCTGTTATAAATTTATTAAGTTCTACTTTGATAAATCTATCTATAGTTGTATCATACAATATATCAACTAGGTGATCATTAATCGAATTTATAACTTTTTTATCCAAAAATTTTTCTTCACAGTATATTTTTATGAAGTGAGTTTTATCTTCTATATTTTCTGACAATCCTATTACCACATCTCTTGACTGAAAATATTCCTTTAATTTTACTAATTTATCAATCAAATCTTCTCTTTCATTATTATAGATCATTGTAAATAACAACATAATCTCACTCCTTTCCTTAAAAATAGTATGTGTTTAAAATAAATTCATATACTAAACAATTATAAAAAAATATCGACATATTACTTAATATGTTGAAAATTTTTTCAAATAAAATTAATATAATATTTAGCATATATTTTAAGGAGAATTATTTATGAAAATAGCTTTAGTGGATAACAGAATTTCTAATGAAGAAAAAAACAATTTAGAAAAAAGGAATATAAAAGTGATATTGTGCCCTTCTACCCCACTTTTATATCCAGCTGTATGTGGTCATCCTGACATGTTATTGCACATAATAGATAATAAAAATATTATTTTACATAAAAATATAGATAAAGAATTTGTAGAATCATTAAAAAGTTTAGGAATTAATGTTATATTATCTAATAACTTTTTAGAAGATAAATACCCTAAAGATATAATGCTAAATGCATTAAATATTGGGAATATATTTATGCATAAATTAAATTATACAGATCCTAATCTAATTTCTTTAGTAAAACATAAAAAATTATTAAATGTTAACCAAGGATACTCTAAATGTTCTACTGCTATAGTTTCAGAAAATGCCGTAATAACCAGCGATATGAAAATAGAAAAAATACTTAAAGAGAATAATATAAATGTACTATTATTACCACCAGGAGATATAATTTTACCTGGTTTAGATTATGGATTTATCGGAGGTACCTGTGGACTTTTAGATAATAATACGCTTGCTTTTTATGGAAACTTAAATATGTATAAATATGGTGATAAAGTTCTAAACTTTTTAAAAAAACATAATGTAAAGCCTATATTTTTAAGTAGAGATAAATTAATAGATAGGGGTAGCATTTTTTGTATAGATATTAAGTAAGATTTATTCTTCTGCTTTCTCCAGCTTAATATAAGAAGCCTGCTTAACTTCATGGAAGTATTTAAACTGAATTAAGATTTAATTTTAATATAGTAAATATAAAAATACACATCATAAACATATAAATTTGTTTATAACGTGTATCTTTTGTTATCCTTATTAAAATTAAATATATTTTATTTTGAAATACTCTATTTTGTTTACTTCATTTCTATTTTTTCAAATATACCTTTAGATAATAATATTCCTACAAAACTAATAAGACAATTATATAAAATCATAGCAAAATACATAGAAACTGTTCCAAATAATCCTTTATACTTAAAAGAAAGTACTACAGATATTATTATTCCTGGTAATACTACTATTATTAATAAAATAAATTTTAATGTGGCTTCTACAACTTTACTAATATTACCACCAAAAAATCTTCTTAAAACTAAATCCACATATACAAATATTGCTCCAAAACTTACATAGGTTAATGTAGCTAACAATATAACCATAGGATTAGTTCTAAATATAACACCACAAATTAAAAATAATACAAAACCATCCACAAAATTTTTAATATGGTTAGTAAGGGTAGCATAAAAAACTTTAATTCCTGAATTTTCTGGGATTAAGTATATATAAGGTTTAGACAGTTCTTCAGCCCATTTACCTTGAAACGTAAATATTAAGAGCATATATATTGCAAAATACATTATTGTATTTATATTTCCATTTTTATTATTCATAAAAAATCCGAAAACTAAGGAGCTTAGTCCCATTATTAAGGTCACCTTATCTACAAAGAAAAATCCACTTCTTTTATACTCTAAGACTTGCCTTTCAAATATGCTTTTTGCTCCCTTTGATTTTAATATTCCCATAACATTTTTTCTCTTTATAGGTTTATTTAAATCCACATTTCCTTTACCTTTTTTTGCTCTTTCTATTTTTCTTTCATTAACCTCTGTAACTGACATAGCATCTTCATAATAATCTGTCTTTAAAATATAAACTATATATATTATGAGAGCTATGGATAAAAGTACTCCTAATAGATTTATAAAAAATGTTTTATTTATACCTTCTATAGCAGCATTAAATATATTTATATTCCATCCTATAAAAGGTATTTTAGAAAATATATCTAGCCCTAAAAAAGCTGTAAAAGCTAATTTTATAGATTTAACTTTAAATAACATCCATAAAAAACCTGCTCCAAATAATCCTAATAATAAATTAAGAATATTTTTTATAATATTTCTATATTTTTCTTCCTTAGCAGCTATAGAATATATTAATACAGCTATAGTTGAATAAGAAAACATTAACGTAAATATACCTACTACTACAGGTATAGCACCATTCTGTTTTATAGGAAATAAATTATAAAGATTAGGTATTTGAAATAAAAGCAATACTATCATCATTATACTTTTATATAATTCTTTTAAGAATCCATAAAGCAATACTCTTTGAGATGGTATAGGAGCTGTAAACAAAAAATTTACATCACTTAATCTAAAAAAACTTTTTCCCTTTTTAGTACCTGTATTAATAGCACTAAATACTGCATATAAGGTTGATATAGTAACTATGGCATTAAAAAATTCTTTACCATCTTTTATCCTCTTATTCCCGCTTGATTCTGGGGATACAATTAAAACAAAAACTAAAAGAGCTATAAAAAGAATATATAATATAGCTTTAGCCGGCTTATTCTTTAATTGTTTAAAATAATTTTTTATACTTTTTCTAACTATGTAACTAAGTGATCCCATATTAGCCCTCCGTTACTTCAAAAAATATTTCTTCTAAAGACTCATTTTTATCAATTAATTCTTGCTTAGTTCTAGCAAAAACTATATTTCCTTCTTTCATTATTAATGCCTTATCCCATATTTCTGATATACTGTCTATTATATGAGTGCTAATAATCACTGCTGTTCTCTTTTCTTTTAATTCTAAAAAAACTTTTTTTAATTCTTTTATAGCTTTAGGATCTAATCCTATCATAGGTTCATCAAATAATATAACCTTTGGATTAGTAATTAGAGCTGCACATATACTAACCTTTTGCTGCATACCCTTTGACAGCTCTGAACCTAATTTATCTTTTTTGTCCCACAAATCAAACCTTTTTAACATATGTTCTGCTTTGTCTTTATAATCCTGTATCTTGTAAGCATTAGCCATATACTCCACATGCTCATAAACAGTTAATAAATCATATAAAGCTGGCACCTCTGGTACATAGGCAAATTTAGATTTAGCTTCTAAACTTTTATTGTTTTTACCACAAATACTTATTTCCCCTTGAAATTTTAAAAGGCCTGCAATAGCTTTTATACTTGTACTTTTCCCTGCTCCATTTGGTCCTAAAAGTACTGCTATTTCCCCTTCATTAACATCAAAAGAAACATTGTTTACTGCTTTAAATTTATTATAATTTTTACATAATCCTTTTACAACAAGCATTATTTATCCCCCTCAAAATAAATTTTAACAAAAAAAATATTAATATATGTTAATTATAAAACTTTTATTTAATATGCATATTGCCAGAATACGGTTTAAAATCTATATTTCAAAATATATTATAAAATAATCTAGACTGTCAAGTGATATAACCAAAACAGTGACTAAAGTAATTTTTATTATTAACCATACTACATTCACATTCACTCATACTATATATTAATTTATACATTTAATACTGTTACCTTCAACTAAGAATTTGACTTCTTTTTTATACTTATTATAAGCATAAAAAAAAGAGATAATATTCAAATATTATCTCTCTTTGGAGGCGCCACCCAGATTTGAACTGGGGATAAAGGCTTTGCAGGCCTCTGCCTTACCACTTGGCTATAGCGCCAAAAAATTATGGAGCGGAAGACGAGATTCGAACTCGCGACGTTCACCTTGGCAAGGTGACGCTCTACCACTGAGCCACTCCCGCAATCTGGTGGCTCGACCAGGAATCGAACCAGGGACACGAGGATTTTCAGTCCTCTGCTCTACCGACTGAGCTATCGAGCCATATGGCGACCCAGAAGGGGCTCGAACCCTCGACCTCCGGCGTGACAGGCCGGCACTCTAACCAACTGAGCCACTGGGCCGTATTTGGTGGGCACAACAGGTCTCGAACCTGTGACCCCCTGCTTGTAAGGCAGATGCTCTCCCAGCTGAGCTATGCGCCCTCACCAATTACAATAATCATTATATTATAATTGGGCACTAATGTCAACTAATAATTAATCAATATTATTTTTCATTATAATAATTTTCTAAAACACTTTCAATCTCATCATGACTAAAAACATATGCTTTATTACAAAAATGACATTTTAATTCTTCCTCTTTGCCTTCATTATATATTTCTTTTAAATCCTTTTGTCCTATACTAGCCAACGCTCTTTCTACCTTTTCTCGTGAACAATCACATCTATATTCTGGTACTATGCTTTCTAATATATTTAAATCCATATCTTCAAATATGTATTCTAATATTTCCTCTATCGTCATTCCCTTTGAAATCATTTCTGTAATAGAAGGTATTTCTTCTAATCTATAACTTATTAAATCTGCTAACATTTCATCAGCTCCAGGCATCATTTGTATTATAAATCCACCAGCTGATTTTATAGATAAATCTTTATCTACTAATACTCCTAAACCTACCGCTGAAGGTGTTTGTTCTGATACTGTATAATAATAAGCTAAATCTTCTCCTATTTCTCCAGTATATATAGGAACCTGCCCTATATAAGGCTCTTTCAATCCCATATCTCTTATAACTAACAAGTTCCCATTCTTACCTATAATTCCACTTACATCTAATTTTCCCTTGCTATTTGGCTCTATATCTGCCGTAGGATTACCTATATATCCTTTAACATGCCCATCTGCATAGGATGTAACTACAACTCCTTTAGCAATACCACCACCATGAATTTGTAATGTTAAAGTGTCCTTTTCTGATTTTAATGTAGTTCCCATTAATGCTCCTGCTGTAAGCATTCTTCCTAAAGCAGCTGCTGCTGTTGGAGCACAATTATGTAATTTTACTCCTTCATTGACTAATTCTGTTGTTATTGCGCCTATTATTCTTACCTGTCCATCCTTAGCAATAGCTTTTACTAATCTATCTTTCATTTAAATTCACCTAACCTTCATAATTTTAATTTGAAAACTATTTAGTCAATATATAAACTATTCTTTCTGTTTTTTCTTCAATTTTTTTATCCTCATAATTGTCTAAAGTTCTTAATATTTTAAATCCATTATTTATTATAATTTCTTCTATTTCTTCTTCTTTATAAGCTCTTTCTTTGTGTTCTTCATCAAATCTTATATAATCATTTTCATCTTCTCTTATAAAGAATGTGATATCCATATTGGTAATATTATTTTCTGTAGAGTTTCTCCATATATATGTAATCTCTTCATCATCATAACTAAAGAGATTATTTCCTAAAATATTATTTAATTTATAGTAAGAGTTTATATCAAATATAAATAATCCATCTTCTTTCAAATGATTGTATACATTTTTAAATAGATTATTTAATGATTTTTTTTCTAATATATAATTTATACCGTCCAAACAACAGGTTATTAAATTAAATGTTTTATTTAATTTTAAATCACATATGTTTTGACATACTAATTTACCTTTTATATTATTTTCTCTAAACTTATTCTCAGCTTCAGTTAACATATCATAAGAAAGATCTACTGCCCACACATCTTTAAAATACGGTGATACTTGTAATGTTAAATTTCCAGTACCACAAGCTAAATCCAAATAATCTATTTTACATAAATTAAACTCATCACATATATTTGTTATAGTTTTAGCCCATTTTTCATAGTCTATATCCTCATTTATAAGTTCATCATATATATGAGCAAATTCTCTATAACATTCCATTTCTAAACTCTCCTTAATTTATAAAAATATACTTACCTAATAAATATTATATACTTTTATTAGGTAAGTCAATAGATTAGTGCTTCTATTGCATACTATTTTTAATTTCACTCATCATTAATATTTCTTCATTTTTAGGAAGTTTAAGCTCTTTTTTTCTTTTGGTCATTATGCCCCCTATTCTTCCAGTTTCTTCTGAGGTTAGTCCTCCCCATCCTAATTGATCTACTTTATCTTGTAGACCAAGCTCTATTGCTATTTCGTACTTCATTTTTTCTCTTAATTTTTCTTCTTTAGTAAGCTCCTTGTTAGCTTTAATTTTGGATTTTATTACTTTTTTTAAAGGAGTCTTTGTCATTTAAATCCCTCCATACAAATAATTTATTATTACTATTATTTGCCTTGCAGGGGTATTTTATACTATTATAAAAAGAGACTAAAATACTAGCTTCTTCTTTATTATATATTATTTACTTTCTCTTCTTCATTAATATTATAATTTTATTATAATTAAATTTATTTTATAAAATTATACCTTTTATATTTATACCTTGTACATTCAAACAGTTCAGACATAAATTTAAAGAGAAGTATCTCAAAATACATACAATTTTGAAATACCCCTCTTTTTAAGTTTATTGTTATCATCTATACCATATACATATTTTTTAATCAAATAAATGACAAGCTACAAAATGATCCTTTTCTATTTCTTTAAGTTTTGGTTTTTCTTTTTTACAAATTTCCTTTGCATATTTACATCTTGCTGCAAATTTACATCCCGGTTTAGGATTTATAGGACTTGGAACTTCTCCATGAAGCATAATTCTTTCTCTACCTCTTCCTACTCTAGGATCTGGAACAGGTATAGCAGACAATAAGGCTTGCGTATAGGGATGAAGTGGCTTTTCATATAATTCTTGGCTATTAGACAACTCTACCACATTCCCCAGATACATTACCCCTACTCTGTCAGATATATGCCTTACCATAGAAAGATCATGAGCTATAAACAAATAAGTAAGTCCTAACTTATTTTGAAGGTCTATAAGCAAGTTTACGACCTGTGCTTGTATAGATACATCCAAAGCTGATATAGGTTCATCGCACACTATAAACTTAGGTTCTATAGCTAAAGCTCTTGCTATTCCAATTCGCTGTCTTTGTCCACCTGAAAATTCATGTGGAAATCTAGAGGCATGTTCTTTATTTAATCCAACTAAACTCAACAGTTCATATATTTTATCTAGCCTTTCTCTTCCCGTATAAATTTCATGAATATCTATACCTTCGCCTATTATATCCGCAACTGTCATTCTTGGATTTAATGAAGCATAGGGATCTTGGAAAATTACTTGTGCTTCTTTAGTAAACTCTCTTTTTTCTTTCTTACTTAATTTGTGAATGTTTACGCCTTCAAATCTAACTTCTCCCTCCGTAGCTTCATATAAACCTAATATAGTTCTTCCACAAGTAGTTTTACCACAGCCTGATTCTCCAACAAGCCCTAAGGTTTCTCCCTTTCTTATATCAAAACTTACCCCATCTACAGCTTTTAAAATAGCACCCTTCCCAACTTTAAAATGTTTTTTTAAATTTCTAACCTCTATTAAGTTTTCATTCCCCATTATTTTTCACCTCCAGATAAAAAAGAGCTATAAACTTTAGGTGACATAGGATCCTGTAACCAGCAAGAAACTTCATGAGTTTCTGTTAGATTTGTTACTTCTGGCATCTGTTCTTTACATATTTTCATACAATGTTCACATCTTGATGCAAAAGGACATCCTTTTGGTGGTTTAATTAAATCTGGAGGAGTTCCTTCTAAGGAGTAAAGCTCTCCCTTATGCTTTGTATCCAATCTTGGTACTGATTCAAGTAATGCCCAAGTATAGGGATGCTTTGGCTCATAAAATATTTCATCTGTAATTCCTCTTTCTATAATTTGCCCTGCATACATAACCTGTATCCTATGAGCTGTATCCGCAACCACCCCTAGATCATGAGTTATCATTATAACTGCTGTATTTAATTTTTTTTGCAAATCTCCTATAAGATTCATTATCTGAGCTTGAATAGTTACATCTAATGCTGTAGTGGGCTCATCTGCTATGAGTATTTTAGGATTACAAGCTAGTGCTATAGCTATCATAGCTCTTTGTCTCATTCCACCTGAAAATTCATGGGGATATTGATTAGCCCTTTTTTCAGCATTAGGTATATTAACTAACTTCAATATATTAACGGCTTCTTTGAAAGCTTCTGATTTATTCATACCTCTATGAATAATTAAACTTTCAGCTATTTGTTTTCCAACTTTCATTGTAGGATTAAGAGATGTCATAGGATCTTGAAATATCATACTTACATCAGCCCCCCTTAACTCTCTCAATTCCTGTTCCTTCATATTTAATATATTTTTATCATTAAAAATTATTTCTGATCCTTCTTTAATTTCTCCTGGTGGTTCTTGTATTAATCTCATTATAGCCTTAGCTGTTACAGTTTTCCCACAGCCTGACTCTCCAACTATAGCAAGGGTTTCTCCTTTGTTAAGATGAAAGTTTATATTTCTAACAGATTGTACTTCACCTGCATAGGTATGATAAGAGACTCTTAAATTTCTTACCTCTAATATTCTTTCCATCATATCCCCCTCCTTTATTGACGCATCTTAGGATCAAGAGCATCCCTTAATCCATCACCTAGCAAATTAAATGATAGCATAGTCAAACTTATAAATAAAGCAGGGAAAAACAGTTGATAAGGGTAGAACATTAGGTTTGGTTGCGCCGCTGATGCCAAAGATCCCCAACTAGTATTTGGTGATTGTATACCTAGTCCTATATAGCTTAAAAAAGCTTCTCCAAATATAAATGATGGAACATCTAAAGTAATGTTAACAATTAATATACCCATAGTATTTGGTAGTAAATGTTTCTTTATTATTCTTGAAGGTTTAGCACCTAAAGCTTGAGCTGCTAACACATACTCTTGTTCTCTTATTTGTAGAATTTGTCCTCTTATTATTCTAGCCATACCGCACCAACCAGTTATAGTCATTGCTATTACTAAAGATATAACCCCTTTTCCTAATATAAGAGAAATTATAATAACAACTATTAAATAGGGAACACTTAACAATATCTCTACTATTCTCATCATTATATCATCAACCATTCCACCAAAATAACCGGATATTCCACCATATATAACTCCAATTGTCATTTCTATAATAGTTCCTAAAATTCCTATTATTATAGAAACTCTTCCACCCTTCCATACTCTAGCAAATATATCCCTACCTAACATATCTGTTCCAAACCAATGATCAGAATTAGGTTTCATATTTACAATATTAGAATCTGTAGCCCAATATTTATATGGGGTTAAATAGGGTCCTATTATTGTCATTAAAGCTATTAATATAAGTAATATCAATGACCCTATGGCCACCTTGTTTTGCTTTAGTCTTCTCCAAGCATCCTGCCAGTAAGTTATATTAGGTCTATTTATTTCATTAGATGCATTTTTGTCTATTCCTATTATTTCAAATTTATCTTTACTTATTTCAGCCATTTTTTCTCCCCCCTTATCATTTTGAGTTTGTAATCCTAATTCTTGGATCTATAATTCCATATAATATGTCTACAATTAATAAAGAGAATATATAAAGGGCAGCCATAAATACAGTAAGCCCCATAATCATAGAATAATCCATATTATTTACAGCTCCTACAAAAGAACTGCCTAATCCTGGTATACCATATATACCTTCAATAACAAAGGATCCCGTTAATATACTTGCTATTTGAGGTCCTAATATAGTTATGCTAGGCAAAATAGCATTTCTTATTATATGTTTCCAAACTAAAGAAACCTTTGATACACCCTTTGCTTTTGCTGTCAATATATAATCCTGTCCTAGAACATCTAAACATTCATTCCTCATATATCTTGCATATATAGCTAAAGGACTTAAACTTAAAGCTATAGTTGGCAGTATAGTATACTTTGCACCACCCCAACCAGTAGTTGGCAATATCATAAATTTAACTGTAAATATATATTGAAGTAGTGCTGCAAAAACGAAACTTGGTATAGAAACACCAATTAAAGCTAAAAACATCACTATATAATCTGGCCATTTGTTCCTTTTAAAGGCTGCCACAACCCCTAATATTATTCCTAATGCAAACCCTAAGAATACTGCTTGAATACCTATTCGTGCTGATGCTGGCAATCCATCTTTTATAACTGTATTTACACTTCTTCCTGCAAAAGCTAAAGAATCTCCTAAATCACCTTTTAATAAATTTTTCATATAAACTGCGTATTGCGTTGTTAATGGTTTATCTAATCCATATTTAGCATAATAATTAGCTCTTATTTGTGGTGGTAATCTTTTAGCACTAGATGCTAATGGATCTCCGGGTATAGTATGCATTAATACAAAGGTTATAGTTATTACTATCCATAAAGTAAGCAGCATATATCCTAATCTTTTTAAGATATACTTAAACATCTTTACCCCTCCCCAATATATTTTTATGTAACTTATAACAGCAGAGCCATTAAAAGGCTCTGCTGCATAAAATCATACTATTGCTCCCTACCTTCCGTATAGGCATATTTAACATCATATAAAGAACCGAATTGTGGAACCATTATTCCCTTTACATATTTTCTTTGATAAATATTTCTAGCTCTATAAACTGCTGGTGCTATTACAGCATCTTCATATAATAATATTTGTTCAGCTTCTTTAAATAGTTTCATTCTTTCTTCATTCTTTTCTTCTGGTAGCAATGCAGCTTTTTTAATTAATTCATCATATTTCGTATTTGAGTAATTTGTTGGAAGCGCTTTGGCCCCAGTCATCCACAAATCAAATTCTGTCATAGGATCATCATAATCTCCTGTCCAAGCCATACCAGATATTTCATATTCCGCATTATTTATTCTCTTCATGTATACTGGCCATTGAACATATTCTATATTTACTTTAACCCCTAAAGCTTTTTGATACATCTCTTGGAAAAATTCGCAAATTTCTTTTTGTTGATCACTTGTAGAGCCTGTTAAATAGTTTACTGTTACTTTACTTGGATCCGAATCCATTCCTAATTCTTTTAATCCTTCAATTAAAAGTTTCTTTGGATCTTTATTTTCTTCTTTTAATTTCTTAATTGGTTCTTCTCCTACTTCTTTCCTAAATTCTTTATCTCCTATCTGTAATGAAGGTGGCACAAACCCATAGGCTGGTGTAAAATCATTTTTAAATAAAGTTTTTGAAACCTCTTCTCTATTAACTGCTAAAGAAAAAGCTTTTCTTACTTTAGCATTACTGAACAATTTAACCTTTTGATTAAAGAATTCAATATTCGTTGCTGGTTCAATAACTTTTTTCACTTCAAATTTATCAGCTTTTTTGAACTTTTCTTTCCACTCTGGCTTTTGAACATTACTGAAATCTATTCCTCCATTTAGGAGCTCTTGCATTCTAGCAGATTCATTATTTATAATTTTCATATGAACATTATTTAGTTTGACAGATTTAGCATCCCAATATTTTTCATTTTTAACTAATTCCATTTTGTTTGCATGTACCCATTCCTTTATGGTAAAGGGTCCACAGAATACCATATTAGAAGCTTCTGTGCCAAATTTTTCTCCATATTTTTCAACTATATCCTGTCTTTGTGGCATCATTAATTTAAAATATGTTATCTTTAAGAAATATGCACAAGGTCCAGCTAAATTTATTTCTAAAGTTTTATCATCTAAAGCTTTTACTCCAACTTCTTCAGCTTTTGCTTTCCCTGCATTATATTCGTTCGCATTTTTTATTGGAGCTAATAAGTAAGCATACTCTGATGCAGTTTTAGGATCTAAGTTTCTTTTTATACCATATTCATAATCCTTTGCAGTAACTTTCTTTCCATCAGACCACTCATAATCTCTTAAATGGAAAGTCCATTTTAATCCATCCTCAGATACATCCCATTTTTCTGCTCCTGCTGGCTTAACTACATCTTTACCTTTTTCATCTACTTCCAATCTTGTTAATCCATCATAAACCTCAGAAATAACCTGTGAAGAATACAAGTCTGTTGATTTAGCTGGGTCTAAACTTTTAGGTTCTTCCTGCAAAATCATATTTAGATATTGTTCTTTGTCTGCACCTTTACCTCCCGCTGCATTTTCCTTTCCTCCACAGCCAGCCAGCGCTACTGAAGCCAAAACAATACAAGATACTACAGCTGCTAATAACCTTTTACTTTTCACTAAACTTCCCCCTTTTAGCTTATTTTATAAAAAACAAGTGAAAATTCACTTATTTCCAATATTTTTTTGATGCCACTCTATTTTTGATATATTTTCTTTTATTTTTATACAATATGCAAGTGAACACTTATTGATGACACTTTTTTGTAATTTTTAAAAAATTGAATGTTAATTTACATTCAAATCATACTATCCTAGTTTATTTTTATGTGAACTTATTAAATATTTGTAATAGTTCTTTATTTAAGCCATTTATATCTGTTTAATATTTTTAGAATTTTAAATAAATTGAAAGTTATTTTTCTTTTTTTATTTATTTTGCACTGTTAAATTTAAATATAAAAAATAAATAAACCGATATCTTTTTATTTATTTTTATATAACAAAAAGCCTATATATTTTTTATCTAATCAGTTATATAATATTATTAACTACAATAAATTACATGATTATTTATTATTAATTTGGGAGGTATATGTTATGAATTACAATGTAGCAGTAGTAGGAGCTACTGGAATGGTAGGAAGAAAATTTATAGAGATTTTAGAGAGTAGAAACTTTCCTATAGAAAACATCTACTTTTTTGCTTCTAAAAGGTCTGCAGGTAAAACTTTAGAGTTTAAAGCTTCTGAAATATTGGTAGAGGAATTAAAAGAAGATAATATAAAAAATAAAAAAATAGATTTCGCATTATTTTCTGCTGGTGGAGATATAAGTAAAGAATTTGCACCTGTTTTTGTTAAATATGGTGCTACAGTAATTGACAACAGCAGTGCTTGGAGAATGAACCCGGAAGTTCCTTTAGTTGTTCCTGAAGTGAATGCTGAAGATATAAAATGGAATAACGGTATAATTGCAAATCCAAATTGTTCAACTATACAAGCTTTAGTGGCTTTAAAGCCTCTTCATGATAAATATAAAATCAAAAGAATAGTATATTCAACTTATCAAGCTGTATCCGGTGCTGGTTTAAGTGGTTTTAATGATCTTAAAAATGGTTATACAGGAGAGCCACCAAAAAAATTTACTTATGCTATTGCAGGAAATATATTGCCACATATAGATGTATTCTTAGAAAACGGATATACAAAAGAAGAAATGAAAATGATTGATGAAACTAAAAAAATGCTTCATGATGACAGTCTAAAAATAACAGCAACTACAGCTAGAGTACCTGTATTCCATGGGCATAGTGAAAGTATAAATGTGGAGCTTGAAAAACCTTTTGAATTAGAAGATATATTTGAAATTTACAAGAATGCTGAAGGTATAGTACTTAAAGATGATGTAGATAACTTAGTTTATCCTATGCCTGTTGATGTAGCTGGTCATGATGAAGTTTATGTAGGAAGAATAAGAAGAGACTTTAGTCTAGATAATGGCTTAAATTTATGGGTAGTAGCAGATAATATTAGAAAAGGTGCTGCACTTAACGCAATTCAAATAGCTGAGCATATAATAAAAAGTAAATAAGTAAACTTTAGGAGGTATTTTTATGAGTATTTTTAAAGGTTCTGGAGTAGCTATAATAACTCCTTTTACTAACACAGGAGTAGATTTTGACAAGCTTTCTGAACTAATAGAATGGCATATAAAATCGAAAACTGATGCTATAATAGTTTGCGGAACTACTGGTGAGGCAACTACAATGACAGAAACTGAAAGAAAAGAAACTATAAAGTTTGTAATAGATAAAGTAAATAAAAGAGTTCCTGTTATAGCTGGTACTGGTAGTAATAATACTGCCGCCTCCATCGCTATGAGTAAATGGGCAGAAAGTATAGGAGTAGATGGATTGTTAGTAATAACTCCATATTATAATAAAACAACACAAAAAGGCTTAGTTAAGCATTTTAAAGCCGTTTCTGATGCTGTTAGCACTCCTATAATTATATATAATGTTCCTGGGAGAACAGGACTTAATATAACCCCTGGTACTTTAAAAGAGTTATGCGAAGATAAAAACATAGTAGCTGTAAAAGAAGCTAGTGGAAATATAAGTCAAATAGCTCAAATTAAAGCTTTATGTGGTGACAAATTAGATATATATTCTGGAAACGATGATCAAATAATTCCTATATTAGCTCTTGGAGGAATAGGTGTTATCTCTGTATTAGCTAATGTAATTCCAGAGGATGTTCATAATATGTGTGAATTATATTTAAACGGTAAGGTTAATGAAGCTTTAAAAATTCAATTAGATTCTTTAGCTCTTACTAATGCTTTATTTATAGAAACAAATCCTATACCAGTAAAAACAGCAATGAATCTTATGAACATGAAGGTAGGAGATCTAAGACTTCCTTTATGTGAAATGAATGAAAATAATTTAGAAGTATTAAAAAAAGAATTAAAAGCTTATAATTTAATGTAATATAATATAAAGTGTAGAGTTTATCTCTACACTTTACTGTTAAAATATCTAATAAAAAATTTAGCTTATCCGATGACTAGCCGCTCTAATACTCCCATCGCACTCTGTGAAAGCGATTCGCACCAAATCGAAGATTTGGACTCTCTGCTTTTCTTCAAAGTGGGAGTAAAGAGCGATTACGTCCCTGGATAACGATTTCTAAGCTCCAGTGGGAGTAAAAACTCCCTCTAAAGCTAAGAACTCTGTTTATATAATAATTTTAGAGGAGGACTTTCAATGGTAAGAGTTATATTAAATGGTTCTAATGGGAAAATGGGCAAGGTTATATGTAATTTAGCAGAAAATTATTCTAATTTAGAAATTGTGGCAGGCATAGATAAAGGTGAAGCAACTTCTACTTTCCCCGTTTTTACTGATATAGATAAATGTAATATAGAAGCTGATGTTATACTAGATTTTTCAAGACCTGACGCATTAAATGGTTTGCTAAACTTTGCTACTTCAAAAAATATGCCTATAATAATATGCACCACAGGCTTTTCCGAGGACCAAATAAAACTTATAGAAGAAACTTCAAAAAAAATACCTGTTTTCAGATCTGCTAATATGTCTATAGGTATTAATATAGTCAACAATATATTAAAAAATATAAGTGCTTTTATGTATAAAAACTTTGATATAGAAATAATAGAGAAACATCATAACCAAAAAGTAGATGCTCCCAGTGGAACTGCTATTCTTCTAGGGGATACTATAAGGGATTCCATAAAAGAAGATACTAAATATACTTATGGAAGAGAAGGTAGTTCAAAGAGAACTCATGATGAAATAGGTATGCATGCTATAAGAGGTGGCACTATAGTAGGTGAACATGATGTTATATTTGCTGGAGCTGGAGAAACTATAGAAATCAAGCATACAGCTTTATCTAGAGAAGTATTTGCTGTAGGCGCATTAAACGCTTGTTTATTTATGAGTGGTAAGGAAGCTGGATTATATAACATGAATAACGTAATACAAGCAGCTCTATAATAACATCTTTTAAAGGTATTAAAACAATAAATAATTTTAGTGAAAATATATATCTAGAAAAATAATTAGAATACTTTATTTGTGAACTAATATTTAAGCGTAAAGTAAACAGGACGTTTACTTAGCTCTGTTGCCACAGGACGTGGCATTAGAGCGTTAGCTTAAATATTAGAGAACAAATATTAGTATTCTTTATTTTTATAGCTATATATTGAACAAAAGTATTTATTGCTTTAATTCTCAACCTTTAAAGAATGTTAAGCCATTTTTCCATTCTGTTTAAAGCTTCATTTAATTCTTCCATGCTATAGGCATAAGATATCCTAATATGTCCTTCTCCCATTTCTCCAAATGCTGAGCCAGGAACTATAGCTACCTTAGCTTCCTTTAAGAGCCTTTCACAGAATTCTTCGCTAGTCATATTATATTTTTTTATGGAAGGAAATATATAAAAAGCACCCTTTGGAAGATAGGTATCTATACCCATATACTTTAATCTATCATATACAAAATCCCTTCTTTTTATAAATTCTTCTTTCATATAAGCTACATCTTCCATACAGTATTTTAATCCTGCATAGGCTCCCCACTGACATATAGAAGGCGCACAAGATACATTATATTGATGAACCTTTATTATGGAATTTATGAATTCATCCTTAGCACAAACATATCCTATTCTAAGACCAGTCATTGAAAACATCTTTGAAAATCCACTAACCAATATAACCTTATCTTTTATATCTTCATACTGAGCTATAGAATAATATTTATCCTCAAAACATAAGGAGCTGTATATTTCATCACTTATTACTATAATATTATTTTCTTTTATTATTTTATATAATTTATAATTATCTTCTTTAGAAAGTATAGCCCCTGTGGGATTAGATGGATAAGATAACACCATAACTTTAGGTTTTTCCTTTTGTAATATATTTTCTAAATTTGAAAAATCTACAGAAAAATCATTTTTCAATTTATAACTTAATATTTCTCCTCCTAGTAGTTTTACACAGCTTTCATAAGCTGGATATGCAGGTGACGGTATTAAAACTTTGTCTCCTTCATTTAATAATGTAGAAAACACACACATTAATCCCTCGCTGCCACCTACAGTTACACATATTTCTTCTGCATTATAATTAATATCCATAATTTTAAGATATTTTTCTATTTCTAATCTCAAATCTCTTAATCCTGCATTAGATGTATAGGTAGTTTTATCCTCTTCTATTGCATTTACTAATTCCTTTTTTATTCTGCTTGGCACTTTAAAATCTGGTTGACCTAAGGTTAATGAAATAACATCTTTATAATTTGAAACCTTATTAAAAAATCTTCTTATTCCAGAAATCTCAATTCTTTGAACCTTTTTAGAGATAACTTCTTGAGTTTTCATATAATCCATTAAAGTATTACCCTGTTACGGAAATTCAACAAACCATAACTTTTCCTTTCTTTTTATATTTTTTACTATTTTAAAACCAATATATTTTATTAAATCTCAATAATAATTTACAAGATTTAATTCCATATATTCTTAATAATTTTTCTTCTAATATTTCTACTTATTATACTATAATTTTACTATTATTTTCATATATATTAAATACCCCCTTTATTTAAACATTAATATTTATTATAATAGTGTTATTATAAAATAAGGAGGAAAGATAATGAGTTACAATTTAACAGATCCATATGAAATAGCTAAATACATAAAAGAAGCTAAAAAATCAACTCCTATCAAGGCCTACATAGAAGGAGATCTTTCAAACTGTGATTTTACAAACATAGAAAAATTTAATAGTGGTGATTTATATATATTATTTGGTGAATCAGAAGAAATATTAGTTCTTATAGAAAAAAATAAGAATAAAATAAAAAATTGTAGAATAGAACAAGATAGAAGAAAATCTGCAATCCCTCTACTTGATATGCTTAAAGTAAATGCTAGAATAGAACCTGGTGCCACAATAAGAGATAAAGTTATAATAGGCGAAAACGCTGTTATTATGATGGGTGCCGTTATAAATATAGGTGCTGAAATCGGCGAAGGAACTATGGTAGATATGAACGCCGTAGTTGGTGCTAGAGGAAAGCTTGGTAAAAATGTACATTTAGGTGCTGGTGCTGTAGTTGCTGGTGTTTTAGAACCACCTAGCAGTGACCCTTGCACTATTGAAGATAATGTTCTTATAGGAGCAAATGCTGTTATATTAGAAGGCGTAAAAATTGGTAAAGGTTCTGTAGTAGCTGCAGGTTCTATAGTTACTACTGATGTACCAGAAAATGTAGTAGTTGCTGGTGCTCCGGCTAAAATAATAAAAGAAGTAGATGTAAAGACTAAAGATAAAACTAAACTTTTAGATGATTTAAGAAAATAGATTTATAATATCTAATTTTTAAAACTATCTTTTATATTTAAACCATTCTTCTATTAATTCATTTAAAATTACTTGAAAATAGTATGTACAACTTTAAAAGTTGTACATACTATTTTTTATGCATGCTTTTCTTTTATATTGTCCATAAAATTCTTTTCTTCATAATTTTCTTCATAGCTTTCTTCATAACCATTATTATCTGCTTGTTCATCTCCTACTCTCTCCATCTTTGATATAGAAACCTCATAAGCTACTTTAGTAATGGTTTTATCCTCTGAAATTCTCTTTTGATAATATCTACTTTGTAATCTTCCCCAAACTCTTATATTATCTCCTACTTGTAAAGTTTTACAGAATCTAGCATTTCTTCCCCAAGATATATTAGGGATATAGTCTGACTTGTTATAAGGTCTATTTACTGCTAACAATAAATCAGCAATTTCCCTACCGAAGGGAGTTGTCCTATATACAGGTTCCTTACATATATATCCATCTAAAAATATTTCATTAGGATTCTTACTTCTTTCAATACAATATTCTATGTTTCTAGCAAATACAGTTAATATAAGTCTATTACTGCCATCTACAAATTTATTATAAGATCTTAGCTGGCCTTCTACTATAATGTCCATACCTACTTTTAGTTCCATATCTGCTAACAATCTTTCAGATACAGTTATATTTAATATATCTGATACATCGCTTAATCTTGAAACTTCCATTTTAAAATTATAAAATCCTTCTCCGTACATTTCGTGACTGAATTCTAAGTCCTCAACCACCGTTCCCTCTAAATAAATTTTATTGTTTAACATTAAATTGTCCATCATAACCCCTCTTTCCCTTAGTTTCAATTCATTCATACAACATATATTTATTATTTATATATCTAAAATATGCCATAAAGTTAAAATTTATTTATAGAATTAATTATTTTACTCTTTATATTAGAAATATGTACCCCTTGTATTAAAGCAATAGTTATAATAACCATATAAGCATAAAGATAATTTTCATCTTCATAATAAATGTTTAATGGTATCTCTTGTGGTTCTATTATATTTTCATTATATATGCTTATATATCTTTGAATACAATAAACAATTCCTATATTTTCTTGTTCCAAACTAGATAAAGTAATAGTGTTTTTATTTCCTAATCCATAGGTTATAACAACACCTTTTATATCCACATTTTTATTTTTAAACAAATCCATATTTATAAAACAATATTCACAATCTATTCCATCATATTCAAAATTAATATCTCTATTTATTACTATGTATTCACTATTTGCTAAAGTATTTTCCCTTGAACAATCTAAATCTAAATCTAATATTTTTATCATATTATAAATATGCCCTACAAAATTTTCATCCTCTGAATATATACATATTTTTTTCATTTTACACACCCCTGAAGAAAATAACTATTTTTAGTTATTTTCTTCAGTTTACAATATTTTATTCCCCTGTAATTTTATTATTGATTTATCATAATATTATATCTTTTGTGTGTTAATCACCCTCTTTAGTAAAAATATTACACCTATACTACATTTTCTATATTTTTTTAAATATTCCTTCATTTTATAATTTAAACTTTAATTCTTTTTTTGTACTCCTGCTGAATCTATATAATAATTTTCTTTATATATTAAATCTCCTACTTTAACAAATTCAAATCCATTTCCTTTTAATTCCTTAATTATTCTTGGTAAATTGTCTGGGGTATATTTAGCTGTGTTATGGAAAAGCAATATGGAACCAGGTTTAGTCTTTTTTATAATTCTTTCATATTCTAAGTCAGCTCCTTCCTCTTTCCAATCGATGCTATCTACATCCCATTGCACAGAATATAATCCCATTTCATTTACTGTATCTATCGCTTCAGCATTATACTCTCCTGATGGAAATCTAAATAATTTAGTACCTTCTCCAGTTATTTTTCTTATACTAGCATCATTAATATTAATATCTTTTATTATTTTTTCTTTAGATATTCTACTCATATTAGGATGACTATGCGAATGATTTCCTATTTCATGTCCTTTATCATGAATTTCTTTTACTTTTTCTGGTTTTTGCTCTATCCAATCCCCCACTAAAAAAAAGGTAGCCTTAACATCATTTTTATCTAAAATATCTAATATTTTATCTATATATTCGTCCCCTCTGCTGACATCAAAAGTTAAAGATATTTTATTTTCTTTTGTATCAACTCTATATATAGGCACCTTCTTCTTAACATTTAATGAAACATTTTGACCTCCACCATTAATAAAAAAAGACATACTTATAGCTAAAACTAAGAGTAGTAAAGAAAATACCATCCTCTTTTTAAATTTATCTTTCATTTTATTCCTCCAAACTAAATATTTCTTCATGTTTATTTATATAAAATATATTTTTTTATATGCATTAAATAATTATTTTTTATTCATTAAAGTAATTTACACTTAATTTTTATGATATAATTATATATAAATTATTTTAACTAAACTTTGGGGAGGAAATTTGATGTTTGATGATGCTTTAGAATTAGCTGAAAATAAATTGCTGATTCTTTATGTATTTAATAGATTAGACCTTTCTATCTCTAATAATAAAATAACCGAAATTATATTAGAAAATAATCTAATTAATTATTTTACTTTACAGCAATATCTATCCGAACTTACATCTTCTGGCTTTATTAGAAATACAGATCAACATAAAATAATAATTACAGAAAAAGGTAACCGTGTTCTCTCAATGTTTATAGATAGAATTAGTGAAGATAAAATTGAATCTATAAATAATTATTTAGACTCTAAATTAAATTCGATAAAAAAAGAAGTTAATATCATGGCTGATTATACCTTAGAAAACAAAGATACCTTCTTAGTAAGGTTAAAAGCCACTGAAAATAACTTCTTATTAATGGATATAAAGTTATCTGTAAATTCAAATAAAGAAGCAAAAGAAATCTGTTCTAAGTGGAAAGAAAATTCTAGTGCGATGTATTTACAAATATTAAACATTTTAAAATCAACAAATGACAATTGATATTATAATACTAAAATACCTGTAGGTTCTCCACCTATAGGTATAGATTTTTTATTGTTAGTTCTAATATTTATCTTTAAAAATAAATTTTTATAATTATCTCCCACATAAATATTATCTTTTATTTTACACACTCCTCGAGGCATACCACCAACAATTATATCTTTTACTTTTTCATAGTAATTTATATCAATCAAACTAATAGTACCATCACCAAAATTAGAAACTATACATAACTTCTCATCAACACACATATCAACTGGTGAATTTCCTACAGGAATTCTATATAAAAGTTTATAATTTTTTCTAGATATTATACTTATACTTCCTTTATAATCAGAACCTAAATTGCTTTCACATACTAATATATATTTACCATCCACTGTGAAAACAGCCTTTGTTGGATAAGATCCAACTCTTATATTTTTTACTCTATTTTCTCCTTTACAATCTATTAATGTTATACTATCTGTTCCCATATTTGATATCATTAATATTTCTTTCTGTTTATCAATAACTATGCTATGTGGTAAATCTCCACAAGGTATTTGTTTTAAAATTTTCTTTTTAACCATATCAAATACAGTTACATTGTTTAGATCACCACAAATAACATAGGCTTTATCTCCATATGCAACTACATCGTTACAATGCATTCCTATAAAATAATTTTCTACTTCTCTTCCTAATTTTCCATCTACTACAGAAAGAGAATTACTATAACTATTAGCTACTAGCAATTTATCATTATATGCACATATACCATGAGGCCCTATTCTAGTGGATGCTTCATTATTTAGGGTTATTTTGTTTTCTTCTTTAAAATTATCTATAGAAACTTTGGAAATACAATCTGTAGATGTATTGCATACATAAACATACCTCATTTTATCACCCCTCGCTCTATAATATAATATGTGAAAAATAACTAATTTGGTGATAAATCTTTTATGTTGAGCAATAAAGTTTTATATTATATAATAATATTTGTATTATTTAACATTGCAATGGAAAGGAGCTATAAATATGCACACTTATTCACCTACTGGAGTCTGTTCAAGAGAAATAACTTTTGATATAATCCAAAATAAAGTTGTAAAGGTTAACTTTCTTGGAGGATGTGATGGTAATCTTAAAGGATTATCTAGTTTAATAGAAGGAATGGATGTTGATGACGCTATAAAAAGATTACAAGGTATAACTTGTGGTTCTAAAAATACTTCCTGTCCAGATCAATTATCCAAAGCACTACAAGAAGCTAAAAAAATAAAATAAGGAAAGTGTATCACACTTTCCTTATTTTATTAATTTTCTCATATCTCCTACCATGTATAGTGACCCACAAATTAAAATCATATCTCCCTCTTCATAATAAGATTTTCCTTTATTATAGCATTCTTTATAGTCCTCTAAATATTCACAATTGTTATTATATTTTAACGCAATGTGCATTAATTCCTTTGAACTTTCCCCTCTATCATTATGGGGAGTTACTGTTAATACTCTATCTGCTAGCGGTACTAATGTTTTTATCATATCTTCTACTTGTTTATCTTTTAATATGCCTAATATTAAAATAAGCTTATTATATTTAAAATATTTATTCACATTATTTTTTAAACCTTCTATGCCCTCCATATTATGGGCTCCGTCTATTACTGTTAGAGGATTTTTATTTACTATTTCTAGTCTAGCTGGCCATTTCACTTTTTTAAGGGCTGATATTATATATATTTTTTCTATTTTTATCCCTAATTTTATTAACTTTTCTATGGCTAATATAACTACAATACAATTTTTTATTTGATGTTCTCCTAATAAGGATAAGCATATATTATAAGTATCTTCTTTAGTTTTTAATTTAAAGCTTTGCTGGCCTATATTTTTTTGTATAATTTCTCTCTTTACATTTATTAAATTATCTTCTACTTTTATAAGCTCAGATTTTTTTTCTTTACATACTTTTTCTATAATTTTTTCTGATTCTTTCTTTTGTGGATATATTATAACAGGAGCTTTTTTTATTATTCCTGCTTTTTCATAAGCTATTTTTTCTAAAGTTTCACCTAAAATGTTCATATGATCATAACTTATAGAGGTTATAATACTTAAGATAGGTTCTAACACATTAGTGGAATCTAGTCTTCCTCCTAACCCCACTTCTATCACCGCAAAATCCACTTTTTTTAAACAAAAATAGTAAAACATAGCAACGGTTATAATTTCAAATTCTGTAGGATTTCCATATCCCATATTCTCTACCTTTTCTACCACATTAGCCACCTTAGTTATAATATGGCTTAAATCATCTTTAGGTATATTATAGTTATTTATTTGAATTCTTTCTTCAAATTCCTCTATGTAAGGGGATGTGTACATTCCAACTTTATAACCGGACTCTTTTAATACTGCAGAAATCATTGCCGTAGTAGATCCTTTTCCATTTGTACCTGCTATATGTATGCATCTTAACCTCTTATGAGGGTTTTCCAATAGTTCTAAGAGCTTTTCTGTTCTTTCTAATCCTAAGTTACTACCAAACTTAGCTTTTGATTGTATATACTCTCTAGCTTCTTTATAATCCATATATAATCACTTCCTATGTATATCTTTTACACAAATCATAACTTTTTTGTTACTTTTATATTATTTCTATTTAGCCCTAAAAAATTTAACATATACTTTGTATTTTTATATAATAAATACAGGAAAGCTACAAATTATCTTCCCTGTATTTATGGTATTTCTACTATTTTATATTATATTTATAACTTAATACAAAACTTATTAATAAAGTATAAAAATATTAATATAATTAGTTTAAATTAAATCCTATTTTAATGATTCTAAACTTTCAAGTACAGATTTAAGCATTGCTTTATACTTTTCACCCTTTTCTTTTTCTTCATTAACTACAGCTTCTGGTGCTTTAGATACAAATTTTTCATTAGATAATTTTTTTTCTACTCTATCTATTTCTTTTTCTAGTTTTTCTTTTTCCTTATTTAGTCTTTCTAATTCTTTTTCTATATCTACTAATTCTAATAACGGTATAAATATTTCTGCTCCTCTTGTAACTACAGATACATTTTTATCTGATGTTTCTTTATCTTCTAAGAAGCTAACTTCTGAAGCTGAAGCTAGTTTTTGGAAATAAACTTCTCCCTCTTTAAAAGATCCTTCTGCTTTATTTTCTGTTAAGTAAATCATTAATTTAGCTTTTCTAGAAGGTGGAACATTCATTTCTGTTCTAACATTTCTTATAGATTTTATAGCTTCTATAATATATTCCATATCTTTTTCTGATTTTTCATCCTTTAGGCTTTCCTTATATTGTGGCCATTTTGATATAACTATTGATTCATATTCTGTATATAAATGAGTATATATTTCTTCTGTTATAAATGGCATTATAGGATGCAATAATTGTAGTGAAGTTTCTAATACTTTATGAAGTACATTGAAAGCTATTCCTTTTGCTTCTTCATTTTCTCCATATAATACTGGTTTTACAAGTTCTATATACCAATCACAGAATTCTCCCCATATAAAGTCATAAATCTTTTGAGAAGCTATTCCAAGTTCAAATTTTTCTATATTTTCTGTAACCTCTTTAACTACCGTATTTAATCTTGATAATATCCATTTATCAGCTATAGTATAGTTTTTATTATCTTTATATTTATTCATTAAATCCTTATCTAAGTTCATAAGAACAAATCTAGATGCATTCCATATTTTATTAGCGAAGTTTCTAGCAGCTTCTACTCTTTCAGGATAATATCTTATATCATTTCCTGGAGCATTTCCTGTTACTAGTGCAAATCTTAGTGCATCTGCGCCATATTCCTCTATTACTTCTATTGGATCTACACCATTTCCTAATGACTTAGACATTTTTCTTCCTTCTGAATCTCTAACTATGCCATGTATTAATACTGTATCAAATGGAATATCATCCATACAATAAAGTCCTGAGAATACCATTCTAGCTACCCAGAAGAATATAATATCATATCCTGTTACTAATGTATTGTTTGGATAAAAATATTTTAAATCTGGTGTTTTATCCGGCCAACCTAAAGTTGAGAAAGGCCATAGGGCTGAACTAAACCAAGTATCTAAAACATCATTATCTTGCTGTAATTTTTCACTATTACATTTTGGGCATTTTGTTGGTTCTTCAACTGCTACAATAACTTCACCACAATCTTTACAATACCAAACAGGAATTCTATGACCCCACCATAATTGTCTTGATATACACCAATCTTGAATATTTTCCATCCAGTTAAAATAGGTTTTATCAAATCTTTCCGGTACAAATTTAACCTTTTTTTCTTTTACTACTTCTATAGCTGGTTTTGCAAGTGGTTCCATCTTTACAAACCATTGTTTGGAAATTATAGGTTCTATTACTGTATTACATCTATCATGACAACTTACATTATGATTATGCTCTTTTATTTTTACTAAAAAACCTTCATTTTTTAAGTCTTCTACTATAGCTTTTCTAGCTTCATATCTATCCATTCCATGATATCTAGTTTCTTCATAATTAATTCTTCCATCATCAAACATCACATTGATTTGTGGTAAGTTATGTCTTTTTCCTACTTGATAATCATTAGGATCATGAGCTGGAGTTATTTTAACTGCTCCTGTACCAAATTCCATGTCTACATAATCATCAGCAACTATAGGAATTTCTCTATTAACTAATGGTAACATAAGAGTTTTTCCTACTAAATGAGCATATCTTTCATCCTTTGGATTAACAGCTACTGCTGTATCTCCAAGCATTGTTTCTGGTCTTGTAGTAGCTATCTCTAAATATTCATCACTACCTACTACTGGATATTTTACGTGCCAAAAATGTCCCTCATGTTCACTATATTCTATTTCTGCATCTGATAAGGCTGTTTTACATTTTGGACACCAGTTTGTTATTCTATTTCCCTGATAAATTAAGCCCTCATTATACAATTTTACAAAGAAATGCTTTACTGCTTTATCTAGCTGTTCGTCCATAGTGAATCTTTCTCTTGTAAAATCTAAAGAGCAACCTAATTTTTTAATTTGATTTCTTATTTTGCCTCTATATTCATCTGTCCATTCCCATACTTTTTCAAGGAAAGCTTCTCTTCCTATTTCTTTTTTTACTATACCTTCTTTTAATAATTCATTTTCAACTTTAACTTCTGTAGCAATACTGGCATGATCTTGTCCTGGTAACCATAGAGTACTAAAGCCCTGCATTCTTTTTGTTCTCATTAATATATCTTGTAATGTGTCATCTAAAGCATGACCTAAATGAAGTTTTCCTGTTATATTTGGTGGTGGTAATACTATAGTATATGGTGTTTTATTTTCATCCACCTCTGGTGTAAAATATGATTTTTCTTCCCAATTTTTATAAAGTCTTTCTTCAAACTCTTTAGGATCATAAGTTTTTGCCATTTCTCTTGTTTCTGACATTTAAATTCCTCCTCTTATAGTTATATATTTTTATATCTTGCCATTATATATTCATCAGCATATCTACCATTTTTAATAGCAGCATACTTTTTTGTTCCTTCAATTTTAAATCCAAATTTCTCATATAGCTTTATAGCTTTTTCGTTATCAGTAAATACTCCTAATTCTATTCTAACTAACATAAGCCAGTTATCTGCTAAATCAAGAATTTCACTCATAAGCTTTTTTCCTATGCCAGTTCCTTGGTAAGCTTTATGAACCATCATTCCTAGTGATGCTGTATGTCTTGTTCTAGGATTGCTATTTACATTTAAACCAATGACTCCAACAATCTTCTTTTCATCCTCTTCTTTTATTTCTGCAACAAGTAGATGATCATTATTGTCTAAACTTTGTATAAATCCCTTAGATTGTTCAAATCTTTCACTAATCCTGCCTAAAATATTTTCTCGAACTCCAAGCATACATCTCATTTCATTTATGTCTTTATAGTCCTCAAAACTTACAGCTCTAATAATCACAGTCATACACTTACCCCCTTTTTTATATTCTTATCTTAATCTATATTTTTACAACATTAACTAAAAAAATAAAAAGAGGCCTTTCATCCATAAAAGGACGAAAAACCTCGCGTTACCACCTTTTTTCCTGCAAAATTACAGGCTCTTGTATATTTAACGAATAA
Organism: Clostridium sp. CTA-1; assembly: GCF_054768215.1. Taxonomy (NCBI): domain Bacteria; kingdom Bacillati; phylum Bacillota; class Clostridia; order Eubacteriales; family Clostridiaceae; genus Clostridium; species Clostridium sp. CTA-1. The sequence continues at coordinate 24,076 of NZ_BAAAAP010000020.1, read as the reverse complement.
GAAATCCGTCTTTACTTACTAAACTCAGTAAAGAAGCTCCAAAGCTACCTTCAAGATAAACTGTGTATAGAAAACCTTTCAGCCTTTGGGTTTCCCTCTCTTAATACTTTTTTATCTCTACTCCTCTTTTTCAAAGCTTTATTTTATAATTTAATTTTATATAAATAATCATTTCATTCATTATATAACTGTTACCAATATAATGTCAATAACCTAATTTATATTTAACATAATTTAATTATATTACATATTATAAATAGATAAAACATTTAATATACGGTAAATATTAAAAATTAAAATTTTATAATTTTTTTATCATTCCTATAATATCGTTATAAAACCCTTCCCTTTTATTAATGTTACCTATAATGTTTCCATCCTTTAAGAATATTACTTTTTTACAATAACTAGCAATCTCAGCATCATGGGTTACAAGTATTATTGTTTTCTTCATATCTTTATTAATATTCATCAAACTATCTATTACAATCTGTGCAGATTTAGAATCTAAATTACCCGTTGGCTCATCTGCCAATATTAAATCTGGTTCATTAATCAACGCTCTACATATGGCTACTCGCTGTTTTTCTCCCCCAGATAATTCGTAAGTATTTTTATTTAACAAATGACTAATTTCAAAATGCTTGGCCAGTCTTTCCGTTGCACTTAATATTTTGTTTGTCTCTTCTCCCTCTAGAATCATTGGAAGCATAATATTTTCTTTCACAGTAAGGCTATCCATCAAATAGAAATCCTGAAACACAAAACCAATTTCTTTCCTTCGAATATCTGCAACTTCATCTTTATTAAACTGCCTTGTACTCCTCCCTTTGAAAATAATCTCACCAGATGTAGGTTTATCAATAAATCCAAGTAGTTTCATTAAGGTTGTCTTTCCACAACCGGACTTCCCCATAATCGCAATAAAATCTCCTTCTTCAACAATCAAATCTAGTCCTTTTATTACCTTTATCTCGGTCCCATCATTCAGATTACTTCCATTTAATTTATAATTACGAACCAAATTGTTTGTTTCTATCACTGCCATAATCATTCCTCCCTATTTCCAAGACAAATCATAACTCTACTTATTATAAATGCTACAATTAAATTTATAATAGTATAAACTCCTATAATCCATATTTCATATTGCCAAAATTCCTGTTGTTCTATCTTTGTGAAATAACGAACCTTTAAAGTAATAAAAATATATAAAATGCTCGCTACTATTGCCAATACCAATGGCATAATTGTCATAACATTATTTTCAAATGCCAAAATTTTTCTATCCAATCTTTCCCTCATACCTAAATATTTAAACTGCTTCATTCTATATCGTATGTCTGGCAACTCTGAAACCATCTTTACAATGAAAACATATAATATGCTAATCAACAGTAATATCATTACGAATAGATATTCCAACAATTTTAACATATGAGCTAATAAGATATTGTTTTGTAAAACTTTTTTTCCATATACAGGCTGAATAAGTGAATCGTATTCACTATATTGTATGTGATATTTTGCATAATCTGAAAATTTCACAGCTGCTTCTTCCCCTTTGTCTTTGTTTATATTAAACAATGCCAATATATTCGGCCCATCACCAGTAGAATATATTGATTTAAAATATTCATCAGAAAAAACAACAATATTCTCCTGCATTCCTCCCACCAGGTTTCCAACAATAATTCTACGTTCTTGTCCTATAACCTTATAATCTGAATCAAAAACTTTATCTCTATTTTCAGGAAAATAAGGCTCTGGCATTCCAAATCTCATTCTCGGACTACCACTTAATACTGAAAAATCTAGCAAATGCGCCTTTTCTGATTTATCCTGTTGAAAAGAAATATAAATTTCTTTGTTTTGCAGTCCTAATTTTCTCCCAGTCAATTGATTGTAACTACTCTCTGAAATACCTATATTCTGCCCCTGAAAACTTATATTCATTGTACTTCCACTATTTTTTTCACTTGCACTGGCAACTGTGACTCGTACCATCGGAAGTATTAGGCTCTTCTCAGAAAGTTTTTTCTGGAATTCTTTAAAAGTTTCTTGATCCTCTTTTTCTCCTAGACACACATAATCATAAGGAAACAACGCCTGTACTCTATCAAGAGGAAGCATTCGTGATATCCTTACAGAGAAATATCCCATTAATAAAAAATGAAGAATGTATATCATAAAAAAATTACTTCTATGTGTCTTAAATCTACTATAAAACTGCTGTAAAAATGGAAGTCTTTTATAATATCCATTTCCCTTCTTTCTATAACTTTTTAAAATCCATGCTCCTCCTGCACTAATGATCATATAACATCCAACCAGAAACATAATAATAAGATAAATAGACTCTGTCCATACGCGCTTAGAAAATGCATAGCTGGAAAACAACATCAATATTATTGCTACAACACATTTAATTTCTAACCATCTATTTGGCATTTTCTCTTTTGATACAGGTATCTGGCGTGAAGATCCTAATTCCATTTCAACATAAATTTCGTGATTTATAATAGTTGAAACTAAAAATAATAAAATAATATAAAAGCACGCCATGAAATAAGTTTTAATACTAGGAAGTTCTATTGAAATACACGTTGGATATATAGAATGTATAACACTCTGAAATCCAATTGTCAAAAGACTACCGATGAGAATTCCAATCAATAATCCTACTACTAAACTTCCTGTATACTCAGTTGCAATAAAAAATCGTAAAACCCTATATCGCATTCCTAAAGTAATCATTAAATTATAATCTTTGATTCTACTTTTTACATACATTTTTAAAGAAAGTGCTAATAAGAAAATAGATATAATCCCTATTAAAATAATTGCATCCCATAATAAGACTGATAATTCATCTCCTACTACTGGAACATTCCCTTTTTGTAAATCAAAAAACATCTCATAAACTGCAATAGTAGTAAATAAAAATGCACTGGAAATAATAGCTCCTGTAACTAACAGTATAGAATTTCTCATGTTACTTTTATAAATTTTCCAAAGAATCTTTTTAAGATATGGATTCTTTTTAATACGTTTCATATATTTAGCATCTTCTCTTTGCTTTTCCTTTTCTGCTACTCTTTCATTTTGCTCTTCTAACTTTTGCACTTTCTCGTTTTGCTTAAAATCCTGAAATGATTCATACACTCTAGGTGACACATATGCAATGAAAACAAGAACCATTCTAAGCCATACCCATATAGCAAATTCACTATTTTCTCCTATTCCACATAATAGAAGAGAAACAATTCCTATCACCATAGTCAGTAAACTTAAATATAAAATAACCCCCTCATACCTATCAGTGTTATTTCTTATAAGCAAAATCATATGTATTAAATACTGTATTGGTGTAACAAGCAATAAAACTGCTGGAACTTGAGTTGGTATTACAGGATTCATCGTTTTAACATTCCCCGCCAACAATTGGAATATGGTATAACTTTGTCCCCCATTTGTGATAACAGGTAAGAAAGAAATTAGTATAATAGAAATAGCAAATAATATTTGCATCTTTGGCTTTTTCATAATATTCATCCCCCAAAACATCATAAAGCTCTATTCTCTATTACTTTTTATCCATAAAACTTTTCTAGACACTCTTTCATAACATCCATATATTCCCTATAACAATCGAATATTACAATATTGTACATTGTTTTTAACATACCATTATTTTTGTATTTTCTCAAGTAATTCCATCAAAATATTCATAAAGTTCTATAAAAGTATTCTTCTGTATCTCTAAATCTCAGCGCTAATATATTTTACATATTTTTTGAATCAAATTTATTATATTTTTTTATTTATTAATTCTTAAATAATAAAAAAACATAGAAAATTGAAATCATATAAAAGTATTTAACATAATTAATAATAATCTCATATTATAGACTGATATAAAATTTATCTTGGAGGATATTATGAAAAATAAAAAAATTACTATAATTTCTTTAATCACAGTCTTAGTTTTCTCACTAAGTTTATTAGCTGGCTGCAATAATAAAAAAGAAGAAACTGAAAAATTAACAAAAGTAAGATTAAATGAAGTAGTTCGTTCTGTTTTCTATGCTCCTATGTACGTAGCTATAAACGAAGGTATTTTCAAAGAAGAAGGTATGGAAATAGAGCTTTCCACTGGACAAGGTGCTGATAAAACTATGCAGCAAGTTTTAAGTAAGAGCGCAGATATAGGACTTTGTGGTCCAGAACAGATAATTTATATTTATAATCAAAAAAGAGAAGACTACCCTATATTATTTGCTCAATTAACTCAATCTGATGGTTCTTTCTTAGTAGGAAAAAATAAAGAAGATAACTTTAAGTGGGAATCTTTAAAGGGTAAAAAAATAATAGGTGGAAGACCTGGTGGTATGCCTGAAATGTCTTTAGAATATGTATTAAAAAATCACGGTATAAATCCTAAATCAGATGTAGAACTTATTACAAATTTAGCTTTTACAGCTACTGCTGGTGCTTTTAAATCAGGAACTTCCGATTATGTAGCTTTATTTGAACCTACTGCCAGTATGCTTCAAAAAGAAAATGCAGGGCATATAGTAGCATCTATAGGTGAATCTGCTGGAAATATACCTTATACTTGTTATTTCAGTACAAAATCTTATATGGAAAAAAACCCAGAAACAATTCAAAAGTTCACAAATGCTATATACAAGTCACAAAAATGGATAGATAAACATACTGAAGAGGAAATAGCAAAGTCTATAATTTCCTTCTTCCCTGGTGCTAAAGAAGACATACTTGTAAATGTTATAAAAAACTATAAAAAAATAAACTCCTTTGCAAGCACTCCTACTTTAAAAGAAGAGAATTTAAATAAATTAATGGATATAATCCAAAGTTATGATAAAGAATTGATTCCTGAAAGACCTGAATTTAATAAAATAGTAAATACTAAATTTAGTAAAGAAGCTGAAAAAAACATTAAATAATAATATAAAGAGTATCTAATAAATATTTTCCTATAATATATTAAGATAATATATTTATATTAAAAAGAGGGTATCTCAAAATAAAAATAGCCTTAATTTTAATATAGTAAATATAAATAATACATGTAAATGAGCTTTAGTAGTTCTTAATTTGACGGAATTAAAAATTTTTGTAATTCCTCACAGGACGTGAGGAGCCAGTAGTGAAGCCAAGGATGGCGTCTCTACTGGGTAAAAAATTTTTAATGGAGTCAAATTTAGAACTTCTTAGCAAAATGAATTGCTTTATGAATGTATTATTTATATTTACGGTTTTAAAATTAAGGCTATTTTGAGACATCCTCTTTTATCTTTAAATTTTTAATCTCCTATAATATCATCTTTCTTAGATACTGCTATCTCTTCCTTTGCCTTTTTTACTTCTTCTAATTCTAAATTTTCAAAGGCTACAGACATCATAAGCTTAATTCTATTTAATTGATTAACCTCACTTGCCCCGGGATCATAATCTATGGCCGCTATATTAGTTCCTTTAAAATTTCTTTTTAATTCTTTTATCATACCTTTTCCTGTAACATGATTAGGTAGGCAAGCAAATGGTTGCATACAAATAATATTTTTAGTTCCACTTTCTATTAATTCAATCATTTCTGCAGTTAAAAACCAACCTTCTCCTGTTTGATTTCCTATAGAAACTATCGGTTCCGCTAATTTTGCTAGTTCTTCTATTTCTTTTGGTGGTGAAAATCTTTTACTGTTTCTTAAAACCTCTTTCATTTCTTTTCTATAAAATTCTATAGCTTTTATTCCGATATTGTTTAATACTGCTTTTCTTTTTTTACCTGATAAATATCTATATACAAAGTTCTCACTATAAGCACAGTATAAAAAGAAATCTATTAAATCTGGAACTACAGCTTCTCCACCTTCTTTTTCTATAATATTTACTACATCATTATTAGCTGTAGGATGAAATTTAACTAAAATTTCTCCAACTACTCCAATCTTAGGTTTAGTTATTTTTCTAATTTCTAAAGTATCAAAATCTCTCACAATATCATTTATGTTTTGCTTAAACTCTTTTAAATCACCATTGTAAATACTTTTCTTACACTTTTCTATCCATTTTTTATAAAGTAAGTTTGCTGAACCTGGTATTTTTTCGTAAGGTCTTACTTTATACAAAACTTTCATGAACAAATCACCATAGACTAAAGCCATCATAGACTTATTTCCTAAAGAAGGGGTTATTTTAAATCCTGGATTCTTTTCTAATCCTACTACATTTAAAGATATAACAGGTACATTAGAGTATCCAGCTTCTTTTAATGCCTTTCTTAAAAATCCAATATAATTGGTAGCTCTACAGCCTCCACCAGTTTGAGTTATTATAACAGAAGTATTATTCACATCATATTTACCTGATTTTAACGCCTCAATCATTTGTCCAACTACAATTATGCTAGGATAGCAAGCATCATTATTTACATATTTTAACCCTTCATCTATAGATTTCTTATCTACAGATGGAAGAACTTCTAAATTATACCCAGAGGCCTTAAAAGCTGTTTCTATAAATTGAAAATGTATTGGTGCCATTTGTGGGCATAATATTGTATGATTTTTTCTCATCTTTTTAGTAAAAACTGGTCTTTCAGATATATCATATTGTTTAACAGGGTTAAAGTTCTTTTTCTTTCTTTCATATATAGCTGCTTTTAAAGAACGTAGTCTAATTCTTACGGCGCCTAAATTACTTCCTTCATCTATTTTTATAAGAGTATATATTTTACCAGTTCTTTTTAAAATTTCTTGAACTTGATCTGTAGTTACCGCATCTAATCCACAACCAAAGGAATTAAGTTGAACTAACTCTAAATTATTTTCTTTAGCTACAAAACTAGCTGCTGCATATAACCTTGAATGATAAACCCATTGGTCTACTACTCTTAAAGGTCTTTCAACTCTTCCTAGATGAGCTATAGAATCCTCTGTTAAAACTGCCATATCTAAAGATGTAATTATATTAGTTATACCATGATTTATTTCTGGATCTATATGATAAGGTCTACCAGATAATACGATACCTTTTTTACCTGTTCTTTTTAAATAGTCTATAACTTCTTCTCCCTTTTTCCTTATATCTAACTTCACCTTTTGATCTTCCTCATAAGCAGCCTCTACTGCTCTTTTTATATCATAAAGACTTATATTAAAGATATCTTTAAATTCCTCATAAAGTCTTTTAGCTAACTTCTTTTTATTATCTAAAGATAGGAATGGATTCATATATTTTATACTTTTATCTCTAATTATATCCATGTTATTTTTTATAACCTCTGAATAAGAAATTACCATAGGACAATTATAGTGATTATTAGCCTCTTTTTGTTCTTTTTGCTCAAAGGTTATAGCTGGATAAAATATAAAATTTATACCCCTATCTACGAGGCTCTTAATATGTCCATGAACTATTTTAGCTGGATAACAAGCTGATTCTGAAGGAATGGTATCTATTCCTAGATCATATATTTTTTTAGTAGACCGTGGAGATAGCTCCACTCTAAAGCCTAATTTTGTAAAGAATGTAAACCAAAACGGATAATTTTCATACATGTTTAGAACTCGTGGTATACCTACTATTCCTATTTCAGCTTCTTCTTTCTTTAGTGGTACATAATTAAATATTCTTTTATATTTATATTCATATAAATCTGGAATTTTATTTTCTATTTTTTCTTTTCCTTCTCCTCTTTCACATCTATTGCCAGATACAAATTGTGTACCATCAGAAAATTTATTAATAGTCAAAAGACAATTATTTTGACATTTCCCACATCTTTTCATTTCTGTTTCTACAGAAAATTTCTCCAATTGCTCCATTGTGGCTAAGGTAGTTTTATAGCCTTCTTCGTATCTTTCTTTAGCTATAAGTGCAGCTCCAAAGGCTCCCATAAGCCCTGCTATATTAGGTCTTATTGCTTTTCTTTGTGATATAAGTTCAAAGGCTCTTAAAACCGCTTCATTATAGAAAGTTCCTCCCTGAACTATTATTTTATTTCCCATTTCCTTAGGATCTCTTATTTTTATTACTTTTAAAAGAGCATTCTTTATTACTGAATAGGAAAGACCTGCAGATATATCTCCTATAGTAGCTCCTTCCTTTTGAGCCTGTTTAACTTTAGAATTCATAAAAACAGTACATCTAGATCCTAAATCTACTGGATTTTTAGAGGTTAACGCTTCTTTAGAGAAATCTTGTACACTCATTTTTAGAGAATGTGCAAAAGTTTCTATAAAAGATCCGCACCCTGATGAACAAGCCTCATTAAGCATAATGCTTTCTATAACACCATCTTTTATAATTAAGCATTTCATATCTTGTCCACCGATATCTAAAATAAAGTCTACTCCTGGACTAAAAAATTCTGCTGCCTTATAATGCGATATGGTTTCAACTTCTCCAATATCTATATCTAATGCAGCTTTTATTAATTTTTCTCCATATCCTGTAACTACAGAATTTAAAATCTGAGCTTCTCTAGGTAACTTTGAATATAAATCTTTAAGTATATTTATTACAGATTTTAAAGGGTTACCTTCATTACTTCCATAACTTGAAAATAATAATTGTCCATTTTCATCTATAAGGGTTACCTTAGTAGTAGTAGATCCAGCATCTATTCCTAAATAACAATTTCCTTTAAAATTCTCTAAACTTTTTTCTACTGCTTTATGTTTTTCATGTCTATTTTTAAATTCAATATATTCCTGCTCATTAGCAAATAATGGTCTTAATGTTGCTACAGATTCCAACCTAGTGTTCTCTAATTCCTCTAATTTATCTAACAAATATTTTAATGTAACTATTTTGCTATCTTTCACAGTTAATGCAGCTCCCATAGCCACAAACAACTGAGAATTTTCAGGGAAAACAACCTGCTCCTTAGTTAATTTTAACGTTTCTATAAATCTTTTTCTAAGTTCAGATAAAAAATAAAGAGGTCCACCTAAGAAAGCTACATTACCTTTTATAGTTTTCCCGCAGGCAAGCCCTCCTATGGTTTGATTAACTACAGCTTGAAAAATAGAAGCAGCTATATCTTCCCTTGTAGCTCCTTCATTAATCAATGGTTGTACATCTGTTTTAGCAAAAACCCCACATCTTGCTGCTATAGGGTGTATAACTTTATAATTTTTTGCTAGCTCATTTAATCCCTTTGCATCTGTTTGTAGAAGAGATGCCATTTGATCTATAAAGGCACCAGTACCTCCAGCACAAGTTCCATTCATTCTTTGATCTATTCCATCATCAAAGAAGGTAATTTTAGCATCTTCTCCCCCTAGCTCTATAGCCACATCAGTATTTGTAGCAAATTTTTTAATAGTATTTGTACAAGCTACTACTTCCTGTATAAAAGGTATATCAAACCATTTTGATACAGAGAGGCCACCAGAACCCGTAACCATAATACTTACACTATGATCCTTAAATTTATTAAAAGTATCTTTTATTAACTTACCTATTGTGTTTTTTATATCAGAAAAGTGTCTTTCATAAACACTGTATAATATGTTGTAATACTTATCTAATATAACTATCTTTACAGTAGTTGAGCCTACATCTAAGCCCATTTTTAATATCTCTTTCATATATAATCACCTTTTTACATTAAATATTAAAACAACGAAAAACGGAATAAATTTATGCATATTTTGACTTAATAAAAAATATATTACTAAATTCATATTAACTATGCATATTATATACTTTTAATAATTATTATTCAACTAAACATTATGTGATAGAATATACCTTTTCCCAATTATTGCAAATCACTTCATTTAACATTATTTTTTCTTTTAAATGCTGACTATTAAGAGTTTATGCTTAATCCTAATTATTAATAACATTTATTACAACTTACTCATATAATAAATCAAGATAAAGCTTATTTTCTAACAATTAGGAGATGATAACATGGATAAAGTAATAGTTGAAAATATTTTTATGAACTATCACTCTTTAAAAGGAAGCACCCCTGCATTAAAAGATATATCTTTCTCCATTGAAGAGGGTGAATTTGTTAGTATAGTTGGTCCTTCTGGTTGTGGGAAATCAACTCTTCTAAATATAATAGCTGGATTAATTCCCCAATCTAGTGGTGACATATATATAGATGGCGAAAAACAAAAATCTATTTCTCCTAAAATAGGTTATATGTTTCAAAAAGATCACTTATTTAATTGGTTAACAGTCTTAGATAACATAACCCTTGGGTTAAAAATACAACATAAATTAAATAGTGAAAGAAAAGAAACTATAGAAAAACTTTTAAAAGATTATGGTTTACTGGATTTCAAAGATCATCATCCAGATGAATTATCTGGAGGCATGAGACAAAAAGTTGCTTTAATTAGAACTTTAGCTCTTAATCCTGAAGTTCTTCTTTTAGATGAGCCCTTTTCAGCTTTAGACTATCAAACTAGATTAAATATTAGCGATGAAATATACAATATAATAAAAAAAGAAGGTAAAACAGCTATAATGGTAACCCATGATATATCTGAAGCTGTAGCTATGTCAGATAGAATACTTGTATTATCTAAAAGACCTGCAAAAATAAAAGAAGATGTAGCTATTAAACTTTCAACAGAATGTAATTCCCCTTTAAAATGTAGAGAAGCTCCAGAATTTAGAGTTTATTTTAACGATATATGGAAGGAGCTGAATGACATATGATAGATGAAAAAAAAGAACAGGAACTATATATTAAAAAAGTAAGAAATAGAAAAACTAAGATAATAATAACAAGACTTATAATATTAATAGCTATTTTTGTACTATGGGAAGTAGCCGGAAACCTAGGTTGGATAGATCCTTTTTTAACTAGCACTCCATCTAGAATGTGGAAAAGCTTAGTAAAAATCTATAGTGAAGGTACATTGTTTAAGCATATATGGATAACCTGTTACGAGACTATTTTAGGTTTTATTTATGGTACCTTACTAGGAACTTTCATAGCTATACTCCTTTGGTGGTCAGATTTTGCTTGTAAAGTTTTAGATCCCTATATTGTAGTATTAAATGCATTACCTAAAGTAGCACTAGCTCCTATTATAATTTTTTGGGTTGGCAATGGTACCAATGCTATAATAATGATAGCTCTCTTAATTTCCATTGTTGTAACTATAATTTCTGTATTAAATGGATTTAAAGAAGTTGATAATGATAAAATAAGATTAATGAAAACCTTTGGAGCCACTAAATGGCAAATATTAATTCATTTAATAATCCCTGCTACAATCCCAACTTTAATATCTACCTTAAAAATTAATGTGGGTTTATCCTGGGTGGGAGTTATAATGGGAGAATTTTTAGTAGCAAAAGAAGGTTTAGGATTCTTAATTATTTATGGTGGTCAGATTTCTCAACTGGATATAGTAATGTTTAGCATAATAATATTGGCTATTTTAGCTTATTTAATGTATGCAGTAGTAGAGTTTTTAGAAAAAAGAATATCTTTAAAAATTAAGCATTAAAAATACTTTTTTATTTTAATAAATCTATTTAGAAATTTTTTTCTGAATAGATTTATTTATTTTTGCATAAAAATAACATAAATGGATATTATAATAATACAACTAAGCTTCAAGCACATCTTAGTAAACACAAGGAGGATACATATGAGTTACTTTAATAAAGCTAACAGTTATTATAATACTAAAGATTATGAAAAAGCCATAAATCTATATAAAAAAGCGGCAGAAATCAAAGAAAATGAAGCTTCATCTTTATACAACGCTTCTGTTTGCTTTATAAAATTAAAACAATATGAAAAAGCCATTCCTTTATTAAAAAGAGCTCTAATATTAAAAAAAGATAGTAAATATTTTTTTAATTTAGGTTATTGCTATGCTATGTTAAAAAATAATAAGAAAGCTTTAGTTTACTTCAATACTGCTTGGGCTCTAAATCATAAAGATGAAGATTGTGAAAAAGCTATAAATATTATAGTTAAAAATTTAAAATAATATAAATCCCCCTTAAATGTGAATATAAAATTAATTAGTTTAATGATTTTTAACTATGATATAAAAATAAATACTAACCTATATAAAATGCTAGTAACTTTTATAGTTTATATAAAAGTTACTAGCATTTTTACCATTCCCCTGCAACTTGAGATTTTCTATGATCTATATCAAATCTTTTGGTATCAAAATAGTTACCTCCTTTATAGAAAGTTGTATCTACATTGATCCATCTTCCTTCTTCCGGTATATATACTTGATTCCATGCATGACTTACCCAACTTACTCCATTAAATCCTTCACCTGTAACTAATCTTACCTTTATGTCATTTGCTCTACACATAGCTATAAATAAACAGGAATAATCAAAGCAGATCCCACTCTTACTATTAAATGTAGGAATAGCTCCAGATTTCACCTGAAAATTATCCTTAAGAACTTTCTCAGCCTTATCATGATCATAGTCTATATTAGTTCCAATCCAATCATATATTATTTTTGCCTTTCCTTTAGATGTAGCATCTTCCGCTGCTAAATGCCTTGCAAAATTATTTATTTGTTTATTAGATTTTATCCCCTCTTCTAAAGTTACCCCATTATAATAAACAATAGTTTTCTTATCTTTAAAATTGTTTTTTTGTGATGAACTTTTACCCGCCTCTTCTTTTACCACTATTTTAAAAGAATTATTTATTATATTAGGTAACTTTTTAGCTATTTTAGAGTTAGTAACTGGTATTATTGCTTGCTTACATATATTATTATAAATTTTAGATGATTGAAGATATTTATTTAAAGTATCATTTTTAATAAACATAGAAAATACATTTAACACAAAAGCTATTAATAATATATAGCATATAGATTTAGGTATATTAAATAAGGCTCCGAATATTCTTTTAAATATATTTCCTTTATCTCTTAAAATGTCTTCCAATTTATCTAGTATAAGATATATWGTTATGGAATTTAAAAGATCTAGTATTAAAAATATTATTTTATAAATTATAAATATTATTAAAGGTGTTAATACTACGTATACCATAAAGAAATTATTTTCTATATATTTTATTATATTTTTAGGTATTCTTTCATATATATCTTTATATATTCCTGCATTATGTTCTATGAATATTTTTTTACTATAATATATGCCTAAAAATAAAGAAAATACAAAAGATATAGTTTTATTTATATCTTCTATATCTAATTTTAAATTTGGAGAAGAAAACTTTGAAAGAAAGCCTTTTAAAATAGGGAAAAAAAACACTACAGCTAATATTAAAGTAACTGGATTTGTTTTCATATCTAACACCAACCTCTTATTTCTTTATTCTATTTCATATAAAATACGATTTGTACTTTTCTTTACTTCTTCAAAGCTAAATCCCCTTCTTAACAAATAATTGCTCAATCTTCTATAAATTTTATTTTTATCATCTTCTGATTTTATTATAATATCATATCTTTTTCTAGCAAGTATATCAATATTCTCTTTATAACTATTATTTTTACTGTTAAAGGATGAATTATTATGAAATTTATCTAAATTTTCGTCTTTTATCTTATTTTCTATGTTTTTATTTGATTTTATGTCTTGCTCATCTAAGCATATATTATTGTCTTTATATAAAGCTTCATTAGATTTAATCTCATTTATTATCCATTCAGCAATATTAGAATTATATCCTCTGGATATAATGTATGCCCATATTTTTTTATATATTTTAAATTTATCTTTTTCCCTTAATATCATAATTTTATATTTTTTCTCTGCTAATTTATAGGCTATTTTTTTCTCTTTTTCTTCATCTATATTATTTATCTTTTCAATTACTATGCTTTCCTTTATTCCTTTATTTAAAAGAGCATATTTTATTTTATTTCTTCCATAAATATTTAATTTTTCTCTTATATACATATCACAATATTTATTATCATCTATAAAATCATAATCCTTCAAAAATTTAATAACCCTATCTACAGTATCCTTATCATATTCCTTTGAATATAGTTTTTCTTTAACTTGGCTTTCTGTTTTTAAAGATTTCTCTATATATTTTAAAGCATAACCTTTGGCTTTTATATAGTTATCCTCTCTAATTATATCATTAAAATTATTTTCATCTATAACCTTACCCTTTTTAAGATTATGATAGTATATTAATTCTGAACTACATGCAAAATTAAATTCTTCATTTATATAAACATTTACCCTATCCTTATTTCTTTTTTGAACTTCTATCTTAGTAATAATATTTGACATATTTTTGCACTCCCAAAACAGTTATTGATTTAAAAGTATGTGTATAGTAGGTTTATTTAGTACTTTATTAGCTACATTATATATATCCTCTTCTTTTATTCCATCTAAATCTTTCATATCTTCATAGAACTGAAAAATGCTTTCCTCATCTATTATTTGATGAAAAGCATAATTTCCTATATCAGTTACATCCTCTAAAGTAAAAGCAATAGCTGTTTTTAATATCTTTTTCATAAGATTTATAGTATTACTATCAAAACCTATATTACCTTTTTTTATACTTTCTATACAATGATTTATAACCTCTAAAGTTTCATCTACATTTTCTCTTCCTACTGAGGTATATATATACAAAGTCTTTACATAAGGTGATAAATCTAAATCTGTATATACATCGTAGGCAAATCCTCTCTTTTCCCTAAGTTCTCTAAACAATACAGAATTTCCACTTTCACCCAATCTGTGGCTTAATATTGTAAGTGCTAATTCCTCTTTTTTACTTAAACCATGTAATGTAAATAAATATACTACTGTACTTTGTTCTACATTATTTTTGTAAGAAACTTTTTTTAAAAATCTATTCTTTTCTTCTAAGACTTTTTCTCTTTTAAATTCTTTCCATAACCAATCTTTAAAATACTTTTCTACAATACTTACTACGTAATTATGTGGAAAATCAGAAACTATAGATATAAAACAATTATTAGGTACATAATATCTTTCATAAAATTTTATAAGTTTGTCTCTGGTAAAAGATTTTACTATTTTCTCATTTCCTAAAGTATCATATTTTAATGGACTTTTATCAAAAGCTGTTTCATTTACTTTTTTAAAAGAATAATCCTCTAAGTCGTCCTTACTTCCTCTTATTTCAGATAAAATTACCTCTCTTTCCCTTTCTATCTCTTCCTGAGGGAATAGACAATTTTGAAACATATCCCCTAAAATTTCTATAGATTTTTCCAGTTCTTCTTCTAAAACAGTTATACTGCATACTGTAGAATTACTATCTGTATATGCATTGTATTCCCCGCCTAAATTTTCTAATTCTCTATTTAAAGTTTCATTATCTTTGTATTTAGTTCCTTTGAAAAGCATATGTTCTATAAAATGACTTATACCCTTTTCTTTTTCATTTTCATATATAGCTCCTATCTTTATTCCTGCATGAATAGCAGCTATTTGGGTATCCTTCTTTATAGTAACTAAGGTTATTCCATTTTTTAATATAGTCTTTTTCGCATCATACATTTATATCACCTTTTTAAATTATATATTTACACCATTATAGTTTATAAATATAGACCTGTACATAGTTTAAGTAAAGTATTTCAATTTAATTGACTATATTAATTAAAAGTATTAAACTATATAGATACTAGGTATATAATGAAATTTCAAAATTTATTATATACAATAATAGACAGTTCGTAACCATCCTGTCTTTAATAAAAACTATGGAGGTATTATTATGAATTTACAAAACAAAAAAATTTCTAAACTAGTGTTTTCAGCAGTTATTGCTGCTATTTACACTGTATTAACCTTACTTTTGGCTCCCATAAGTTATGGTCAAATTCAAGTAAGGGCTTCAGAATCCTTAACTTTACTACCTTTTCTCTCTTCCTATTCTATATGGGGAGTCTTTTTGGGTTGCATTATTTCTAATTTAATAGGTGGCAATGGAATTATTGATGTAGTATTTGGTTCACTAGCCACATTAATAGCTGCTATATTAACCTATTACATAGGTAAAAGCAATTTAAAA
Source organism: Clostridium sp. CTA-1 (assembly GCF_054768215.1). Lineage (NCBI taxonomy): Bacteria > Bacillati > Bacillota > Clostridia > Eubacteriales > Clostridiaceae > Clostridium > Clostridium sp. CTA-1. The sequence continues at coordinate 8,037 of NZ_BAAAAP010000020.1, read as the reverse complement.
TTCAAGAAATATTTAGCACCTCTACCACCAATAATTATAAATGCAGTGGTAATTGGTTTTATTTTAAATTATACTTTAAAACTTCCATTACTACTTTCAATAATTTGGGTAGGACTAGGAGAAGCAATATCTTGTTATGTATTAGGATTAATCCTTATATCTATAATAGAAAAGAATAAGAAACTTATGTCTTATTTTAAATATTAATTATTTTAAATATAAATTTTTTTAATATAAATTTACCAAGGAGAGAACATATATGGAAAAAGTAAGATTTAAAGGCAGTGCTATGTTAAATCCTGTCCCAGTAGCACTAATAACTACTAAAAATAATGAAAAAACTAATGTATTCACTGTAGGTTGGATTGGAACAGCATGCACTAAACCTCCTATAATAAGCATAGCCATAAGACCTGAAAGACTTTCTTTTCATTATCTAAAAAATAACCCTGAATTAGTGGTTAATCTCCCCTCTAATAATCTTGTTAGAGCAGTTGATTATTGTGGTGTACGTTCTGGTAAAACTAATGATAAGATAAAAGAATGTGATTTTACACTAAAAAATTCAAATGAAATAAGCGTTCCATATATAGAACAATGTCCTATAAATTTAGAATGTAAAGTTGTAGATATATTGCCCTTAGGAACTCATCATTTATTTTTATGTGAAGTACTTTGTACCAATATAAATAATGAGCTAATAGACCCAAAAGGAAAAATTCATTTTGAAAAAGCAAACCTAATTTCTTATTCTCATGGAGAATATTATGCCCTGCCACAAAAATCTTTAGGTAAATTTGGATACTCTGTACAAAAAAAGAAGAAAAAAAAGAAGTTTAATAGATAATTTTTATTATGTTATAAAAGCCTCCTGCATACATTAATATAAAGGGGGGTCTTTTTTATGTCTAATTTTAAAAAACTATTTTATACATTAATCTTTATACTTATAGTAGAAATTATTTTAATATTTTTATCTTATCATAATCAACAAAAGATGGAAACAAACCCAATGGATAACAGTAACATATGTATACTAATAGATATTACTGCAAACAACATGGATGTGTATAGAAATGGTGAAGTAATAAAAAGTTATAGTATAGCCACCGGGAAATCCTCTACCCCATCCCCAATAGGAACTTGGAAAATAATAAACAAAGGCACTTGGGGAAGTAGCTTTGGTGGTAGATGGATGGGCCTTAATGTTCCTTGGGGCAAATATGGCATACACGGAACTGATGCACCTCATTCCATAGGGTGGAATTCTTCTCATGGGTGTATAAGAATGAAAAATAAAAATGTAGCTGAACTATACAAAATTACCCCCTTGGGTACACCTGTAATAATATGGGGAGGGCCATTTGGAAATTTTGGGCAAGGTTTAAGGCCTATAGAACCTGGTATGCGAGGTTCTGACGTGTATGAGGTGCAAAAACTTCTAAAAGAAAAAAAATATTATAGCGGTGAGCCTGATGGAATATATGGTGAAAATATGAAATCAGTAATACATAAATTTCAAAGAGATAATAATATTCCACTATCAAATACTGTTAATTCTTCCTTTTATAAAAAATTAGGGGTGGAACTTATGGAATAAGCTCCCCCCTTATATAAATATATAAAAATAGTTTTAGGCAATGGCTTGTTTAGATTTGTTTTTAAATGCTGATTTTAGCATTATTGTTGCAGTATATATTACTACTGCTATAACTAGCCAACGTAATATACCCATTGGCAAGGATTTAACTAAAAATGCAGCTATTAAAACTCCAACTGTTCCTGCTAAACACATTGACACACTAGCCTTTCTATTATAAGCACCTTCTTTAACAAATTTAGCTGATGCTGGTGGCATTAAAAATGCACAAGATCCCATCATTATTGGGAAAGCAACCTTTGGTGACATTCCTAACATAAACACTAGAGCCATACATGGTGCATATAAACCTATACCTGCTGTCATTAAAGCTCCTAATATAAAGTTTATTACTATTGCTATAATTAATTTTGTACCTTGTAATCCTATAGCATCTCCACCACCTGGCATCCAATGCATTTGACCTGCAAGCATAAAGTAAGCTGTCACTAATAGTGCACATCCCATTGTAAGTTGAATCATTTTTTCTGGAAGCTTTGATACTATGCCTGCTCCTATAACAGCTCCTACAGTTGCTGCAACTAGCATAGATATTAAAGTAATAGAATCTACTTCTATAATTTTTATGAATATTATAGCCTCAATTAAAACTGGAATTGTATTTGCAGAATTTAAAGTACCAGGTAATAATCTGTCTTCTGTTTGTTTTGTCAATTTTAGTAAAGCTGTTTGAGGTGCAAATGCACCAATTCCCAAAACATCGAAAAAGTTAACTATAAAGCCTATAATTGCTGTCTTCCCCCAAGATACATTTTCTAAATTATTTTTATGTTTCACAAAATCTCTAAATAATATAATTCCAAACCACACTGCTAAGATTATTAATGCAAACCATATAGCTTTTACCATTACTATCTCCCCTTTTTATTTTCTATTTTTCCTTAGTAAAATTATTTATAAAAACATATATAAGCTGTTTGTTCTGCAAGTTTCACATTAAATTTTTCATTAGCCTCTACTATAAATGTGTCATTTTTCCCAAACTCTTTCCAAATTGTTTCCCCTGGCAATTTAACTATCATTTTTCCACTAACTATTGTCATGAATTCCTTTTTACATGTAGAAAACTCATATTCACCTACATCCATTAGCCCTATAGTAGCCTCTCCTTCTTTATTAACAAAACTCATAGATTTTACCTTACCATCGAAATACTCATTTACTTTCATCTTTATCGCTCCTCATTTCCAGAATATTTCCAATATTCTGATTATCTTTTCTACAATTTGGTAACTTATTTTATATTCTTCGTTATTCTACTCTTTAAAATAGAATAACGAAGAAATATTCACTGTATTATTTAGACATTTCTTTAGATTTTATTGCACAATCTCTCATAGCTTCTATAATAGCATTTCTAAAACCATGTTTTTCAAGAGTTGCTACTGCTTTAATTGTAGTTCCCCCTGGTGAACACACCATATCTTTTAATGCACCTGGATGCATCCCTGTTTCTAAGACCATTTTTGCTGATCCTAATACAGCTTGTGCTGCAAATTTATAAGCCTTATCTCTTGGCATACCTTCTAATACGGCTGCATCTGCCATAGCTTCTATAAACATATACACATAAGCTGGGGATGAACCACTTACTGCAGTTACTGCATCCATCAATTTCTCTTCTACTATCTCAGCTTTTCCAAAACTTTCAAAGATACTTATAACTTCTTCAGTCTCCTCTTTAGAAACTAAATCATTAGGACATATAGCAGCCATTCCTTCTCCAACTAATGCAGGAGTATTTGGCATTACTCTAACTATTTTTATTCTTTTTCCAAACATATTTTCTGTATCTTCTAATGCTTTACCTGCTGCAATAGTAACTACTATAACATCTTTTTTAACGTTATCCTTTATCCCCTTTATAACTATTGGATATAAATTTGGTTTTACAGATAAAACTAATATATCTGCTTCTTTAGCTAATTCATTACTATTTGTTGTTACTCTGACACCAAATTTTTCATTAGCAGCTTCTAATGCCTTTTCATTTAAATCTGATAATATAATATTTTCTGGAGCAACCAGTTTTGAATTAACTATTCCTCCAACCATAGCTTGTCCCATGTTTCCAGCACCAATAAATCCAATTACTTTATTCATGTATCTTTCCTCCTAATACAAATTTGTTACTAGGAGAAAGACGTAAATTATAAATCTAGTTCCTTCTCCTAGTTTTTATTTTTCTTTACAATAATATATTAAACTAATTTTTAGTTAAACTCTTGTTCTGTTCTTTCTATTATTTCATTTTGTAATACTTTATCTAAGTTGTTGAAGTAATCACTATATCCAGCAACACGAACTATTAAATCCTTATATTCATCTGGATTTTGTTGAGCTTTTAGTAAAGTTTCTTTGCTTACAATATTAAATTGGATATGGTGTCCATCCATTGTAAAATAAGCTCTTACTAAATTAGCCATATTATCTATTCCTTCTTCACCTTGAACAACTGAAGGAACAAATTTTTGATTCAATAAAGTACCACCAGTTCTTAAATGATCCATTTTAGCCGCTGACTTTATAACGCCTGTTGGTCCATTTACATCTGCACCCTTTGATGGAGAAATACCTTCTGATACTGGAATATGAGCTTTTCTTCCATCTGGAGTAGCATTTATAACTGATCCAAAGTAAACATGGCATGTTGTTGGTAGCATATCTATTCTATAGCATCCTCCTCTACCATTAGGTCTTCCATTTACCTCATTATAATAAGCATCAAATACTTCTTTCATTATTTCATCTGCATAGTCATCATCATTACCATATTTAGGGGTTTTATTCTTAACTAAGTTATATATATCTTCATGTCCTTCAAAATTAGATCTTAATGCTTCCATTAATTCTTCCATTGTTATATTCTTTTCATCGAATACTTGGTATTTGATTGCTGATAAACTATCTGTAATTGTTCCTATACCAACACCTTGAATATAACTAGTATTATATCTTGCTCCTCCTGCATTATAATCCTTTCCTTTTGCTATACAATCATCTGTAACAACTGATAAGAATGGTGCAGGCATTAATGTTGCATACAATCTTTCTATAACTCTGTTACCATTTACTTTTATATCAACAAAATACTTAAGTTGTTTTTTAAATGCATCTAATAAATCTTCATAAGTTTTTAATGTACTTACATCTCCTGTTTTTATACCTAATTGTTTGCGAGTTTGAGAATCAACACCGTTTAATAATGTTATTTCTAATATTTTTGGTAAATTAAAATATCCGGTTAATATATAAGCTTCTTTACCAAAAGCCCCAGCTTCAACACAACCACTAGTTCCTCCACATCTAGCATCTTCTATAGATTTTCCTGCTCTTACTAGTTCCTGGACTACTGAATCAGCATTAAATATTGATGGTTGACCCCATCCTTTTCTTATAACTTCGCAAGCCTTCTTTAAAAATCTTTGTGGGGTTTTTTTACTTATTTGTACATTGGAACTTGGTTGCAATAACTTCATTTCATCTATTACTTCAAGTACTAAATAGCTTACATCATTAACACCATCTGATCCATCCGCTTTCATACCACCACTATTTATGTTTGCAAAGTCAGTATATGTTCCACTTTCCTTTAAAGTTATACCAACTTTTGGTGGTGCTGGTTGATTATTAAATTTAACCCAGAAACATTGCAACAATTCTCTAGCCTGTTCTCTCTCTAATGTTCCTTCTTCTATTTCTTTTTTATAGAATGGATATAAATGTTGATCTAATCTACCAGGATTAAATGCATCCCAAGGATTTAATTCAGAAATTACGCATAAATGAACAAACCAGTACATTTGAATTGCTTCTCTAAAGGTTCTTGGAGCATGAGCTGGTACCCAACTACACACTTCAGATATTTCCATAAGTTCTCTTTTTCTTACTGAATCTGTTTCTTTTTGTGCTAATTTAGCTGCATATTCTGAATAACGTTTTCCATAAATCATTATAGCATCACACGCTATATCCATAGCATCCAATTGTTCTTTTTTATCTAATGCTTCATCATCATTTAAATAATCTAATTTACTTATAGCTTCTTTTATTTGTTCTTTAATATCTAAAAATCCCATTTTATAATATTTATCTCCACCTGCAGTATGGCCCGGTCCTCTTTGTTCCATAAATTCAGTGAATATACCTGCTTCATAACAAGCTTTCCATTCTGGAGTCATTTTTTCTAATATTTTATGTCTCATAGATCTTTTTTCCCAGAAAGGAATAATTAATTCTTCTTGTATTTTTTTATCTTCATCAGTTGTTTTAAATGATATTTTTTCACGTTTATCCATTATATCAAAGTCTTCAACTGTATGACAGCATAATTCTGGATAAGTTGGTGTAGCCGCTGCAGCTTCCCCTCTTTCACCTACTATAAGTTCTCCATCATAAATACAAAGCTCTTTTCTTTTCATTAATTCCTTTAAAACTAATGCTCTTAATACTGGGATTGATACTGTTCCTTCATATTTTTTGTAAACATCAGTAACTATTTTTGTTCTCTCCATAGAAATACGTGGTACAGCCTTTAAACTTTCTTCTCTTAATTTTTTAACTCTGTCTGTCATCATAATTAATTACCCCCCTATTTTTACTTTAATTCCAGCCTTCTTAAATTTTTCTGCTATCTTATTCATTTTCTCATCTGATGGTTTTTCCTCACCAGTTAATTTGTACTCCATTTTAAGTCTTTTATATTTATCCATACCCATTTTATGATATGGTAATAAATTTACTTGAATTAAATGTAACTTTGATATAAATTTAATTGTTTCATCTATATTTTCATTGTTATCGTTTACATCATTTATAATAGGTATTCTTAAATAGATATTATGACCATATTTAGACAACAGTTCTAAATTTTCAAGTATAATTGTGTTTTCTACTCCTGTATATTTTTTATGGATTTCATTGTTCATTGATTTTAAATCATACAAAAATAAGTCTACTTTATCTCTTACTTTCTCAAATTTGTCCCAGGATACATATCCACTGGTATCTATAGTAGTATGTATTCCTCTAACCTTACATTCTTCTAATATTCCATTTATAAAATCAGCATGAAGCATTGGTTCTCCACCTGAAAATGTAACTCCACCGCCGGATTCTTCGTAAAACACTTCATCTTTTATTATTTCTTTTATTATTTCTTGTGATGTAAGATCCTTCCCTACATATTCTCTTGCATTATTTGGACAGAAGTTTGTACACTTTCCACAAAAATTGCATTTTCCTTCATCCACTACAGGAATATTATTCTTCATTGTTATAACTTTTTGAGGACATCTCTTAACACAAATACCACAAGCTGTACATCTTTCCTCAAAAAACATTATTTCATGTTCTTTTCTTTGAGTTTCTGGATTATGACACCACCAGCAATTTAAAGGACATCCTTTAAAAAAGACAGTGGTACGTATTCCCGGTCCATCATGAACTGAGAATTTTTGAATGTTAACAATAGTGCTCTTATTCAAGTAAACCGCCCCCCAAACTATTGCTTTATTAAATCTACTTTATTAAATCTACTTTATTAAATTTTAATATTTTTCGTCTTTAAACATATTAGGAGTATGAACTGTTAACAATTTTACAGGTTTACTAGTATAATTTGCCCAATTATGATTTATACTTGAATCATAATGCGCGCTATCTCCAGGATATAATTCCTTCTCATCATCATTAATAAATAATGTAAGTATACCTTCTAATACGTACACAAATTCTTCTCCCTTATGTTGATAAGAAATAATATTCTCTTTACTATCTGTAGGAAGTATTTCTATTAATCTTGGTAAAAAACTCTTATCTTCTAAATCATTACTAAGATTATATTTTATAAATCTATTGTTTTCTACTTGCAATATTTCCTTCTCATAACTTCTAAGAACTATTTTTTTATTTTTTTTAGGTGCTTGAAAAAAATATGTTAGATTCACATCCAATTCTTTAGCTATTTTAGTTAAAGAGTCTATAGCTACAGTTGTTAAACCTCTTTCTAGCTGTGATAAAAAACCTATTGAAAGATTTGTTCTTTCACTTAATTCTTTTAAAGTTAATTTTTTATTAGTCCTTAATTTTTTTATTTTTTTACCTATATCATCTATCATAATTAATCTCCTTAATCACTAATTTTATATAATATATCATTATATCACAGAAAATTAGTAATACTTAACTTTAAATATACACATATGTCTATATTTATTTTAGTATAGGTAAAATATATTATTTTACACAAAATCCAAATTAAAAATTATATTCTCTCGAAATTTTATTTAGAATTTTTTTAATATTAATTAAATTAATATATAAGTCTTTAATAAGCTTATTTAAATGTTGATTGTTAAAATATTATTAATCTCTAC
>NZ_BAAAAP010000019.1:0-65905 GCF_054768215.1 Clostridium sp. CTA-1 | reverse complement strand
AATTATTTTATATTTGTATTTTAATTTTGGCAGTTTACTTTTTAATTTATTTACATAATATTTATTACGTTAATAATTTTATTTTAAAATTAATTTATTTTCTATATATAAATTTTAATATTTTATTTTAGACAAAAATGCATTCTGTTTTACTTAAAGATCTCCTATAAAATAGAAAAGAGAATTAACCTTTTAATATAAAAAATGTTAATTCTCCTTTATTTCTATATATGTTTTAAATAAGTATAATGCTAATTTTTTTTATGCATTATATTACTTATTCTTCATAAAACTTAGATATTTTATCTTCATTATCTGAAGGAATATAGTAAACTTCCCCTTCTAAAATATTTATATATTTAACTGATTTTTTAGTCAATTTAACCCTATAGCTACCATCCAAGCTTATCTTATATAATGAATCATTATCCTTATTGTCTATATAATATATGTTATTACTATATCCATTTATATTAGTTATCACTCCTGAATATAACAAGCTATTGTTACTTCCATCTATAGATATTTTATAAAGATTTCCATTTGAAATATAGTATATATAGTTTCCTATTATATTCATTTGGCTGCAAGGTATATTATTTAATTTTACTTTACCTGTACCATCAATTTTGATTTTATATATTGATGAATTATCCTCATATTTTGTATAGTATATCCATTCTCCTGAAACTACAAATTGAGAATCCGCTCTCCATCTTCCTTCTGATACTACTGCACTATATCCTGTCTTGTCTATTTTAATCTTGTATATGCCGCCTTTACTCTTATCAAAATAATAAATAAAGTCATTGTATACTGTCATATATGAAGCTGATGCCTCTTTAATCAGTTCCTCTCCATTGCCATCCTTTTCTATTCTATATATACTACCATTGCTTACATAGTATATATATTCTCCATATATATTTAAAAATTCTGCAGCATTACTAGAAAGTAGTTTATCCTCCGCTCCAGTTATCTTATTTCTATATATTTTTCCACTACCATTTTCTTTATTTATATAGTACATATAATTATTATCTTTTACCATAAATCCTCTATTTAATATATTACCAGCAGAATTACCCATACCATAAGGAACTTCTCCATTTACCTTTAGTGTTAATTTAACTTCTCCAGTATAGCCATCTACAGTACCTATATATGTATATACACCTGGTTTTGATGTATCTACACTATTCTCCTTCCAATGTACTTTAAACTTGTCCTTAGAGTCATCACTCATTATTACCTCTACAGAATCTGGGAGAGTAACTTTATCACCTTTGCTTACTTCTTTTTCAATAGGCCTTATTTCCTTTATAACTATAACATTACTATTATTTAAATCAAAATTTTTGTAAGTAAGGTTATAATAATATCCTGCTACAGGACTATAATCCTGAATTTTTTTAGGATTTGTTATTGGTAATGTTAATGATTTTAAATTAACTAAATTTTTTAAAGCATATATGCTAGTTATATCATTATTTCCAACTAAATCTAATGTAACTAATTTTGTAAGCCCTTCTAAAGATGATAAATCAATTATTTTATTTTTACCTAAATATAATTTGTTTAATTCTTTTAATCCCTTTAATATACTTATATCGGATATATTATTATCAGATAAATCCAATGCTTTTAAATTAGTAAGATCTTCTAAAAATAATAGTCCTCCGCTTAACTTCGTATTGTTTAAATATAGGTACTCTAAACTTTTTAAATATTTAATATAATCTAAAGAGTCTACTTCTCTTCCAGCTAAATCTAACTTAACTAAAGTCTTAATAGGCATTAAATTTTTTATGCCTTTTAAAATTCCTTCTCCCTTTAAGTTAATAGAAGTCAAATTAGAAAAATACTGAATCCCTTCTAAATCTACTATATTATCTCCAGTTAATTGAAGTTTAGCTTTTAATCCATCTTTTTCTATTCTCTCCTTGCTTAAATCCAAATCTGTTATATTCTCTACATCAACCTTAAATACATTAGTATTTTTATCTCTTCCTAAAATTTCTCTAGTAATTTTAGCTAAATCATTTTCTGATTTTTCATCAAAAACTATAAAATCTGAGTGAGTTGTAAAATCCTTTTTCTCCAGGTTATTATAATAAGATAAGGTTACATCAAAATTTGATACCCCGCTATTTTTCAAATAAAGTTCCTTAAGACTATATAATTTTTTTAAAGATTCTTCTCCCTCTGAAATCTTGTTTTCGTATAATGATAAGTATTGTAAGTTTTCAAGGCCACTTAAATTAGCTATACTTACAACTCCATTTTTTGATAGATCTAATCTTGTTAATTGTGACAATCCTCCTAAAGCTGTTATATCTCCAATTATATTATTAGATAAGTCTAATTCCTTTAAAGATTTTAAATACTCTATAGGTTTTATAGAACCTATTTTATTCTTATGAAGTACTAATTTGTTTAAGTTTATAAGCCCTTTTAAAGAACTTATATCAGAAATTTCATTATTAGACAAATCTAAATATGTTAAGGTGTCCTTCATACTCTCTAGCCCTTGCAAATCCTTTATACCTTTACCAGAAAGCTCTAATTTAGTTATAGATGAAAGCTGTCTTTTATATATAGGTTCTGAGTAATTCTTAATTAATTCTCTTATTTCTTTTTCTAAAGCTTTATCTGCAAACATAACTGTTTCATTACCTATTATTTCTACATTACTAAGATGACTAAGAATCTCTGTATTTATTTTAGTACAACCTGTTATATCTAATTTTTTTAGATTTATTAGTTCTTTTACCACATCTATATTAACTACATCTGTACCTGCTATACTTAAATATTCAAGATTTTTTAAATATTTAATATTATCTATGTTATCTAATATATGACCTTTTATTTGCACATTACTTAAGCATAAATAAGTTAATTTGCTAAGAGATGATATAAATTCAATATTAGTAACATTACAATTAGAAATATTTAATTCTTTTAAACTAACTAAATCTGGAATAGTACTTACCTTTGTATCAGATACATATAACTTTTCTATATGTTTCATATTTTTAATATACTCTAAATTAGCTACCTCTGTTTTGTTTATATTTAAATATTTAATATAAGGGGAGTTTTCTAAAGCCCTTATGTTATTTATATTTGTATCTGATATGTTTACTTCTTTTAAATTAGTTAACTCATTTAAAAGAGATATATCTTGTATGTCTGTTCCACTTAAATTTAACTTTTCTAAAGATATCATATTTTCTATAGCATTTAGTCTTTCCACATGGGTGTTATGAAGATCTAACTCTTTAATATTTTCCAAATCACTAGGATATACATAACCAGAAGGTTTATTAATCTCTTTTCTTATTAACTCCTCAAATATCTTATCCTTAAATGCTATAGGTATATTTAGTTTAAAATCCTTATCTTTAAGATTGTTGTAATAATCTTTAGCATAATCATAATTTGAGCTATGGTTACCCACTAAATATAAACTTTTTAAATATTTTAATTTAGATATTGGTGAAAAATCTCCAATGTTATTATTAGACATAAATAAATAAATTAAAGATATCTTGCCCTCCAAAGAATCTATATTCTCTATTTTATTATCCCTTAAGTCTAAGTGCTCCAAATAATTTAAATTTTTTAAATAAGATATATCTATAACTTCATTTTTAGCCATATTTAGATATTTCAATTTTGGTAAGTTGCTAACGGCTGAAATATCTTTTATATCATTATTATATAGGTTTAATTTTTCTAAACTATCAAGGCCCCTTAAATAGGATATATCTGTTATATGGTTATCTGATATATCTAAATTACTAATATTCTTTAAATATTCTATACCTTTAAGACTTTTTATATTTTTGTTATGAAGATTTAATTCTTTTATACCTGAAACATCCATATAGGTTAAAGGACCCTTAGGTCTATCCTTAGGATTGGCTGCTTTTCTTACTTCTTCTTCTAGATTTTTATCCTGGAATTCTATATAACCATCTATATAGAAATTCATTTTTACAGTTTCTTTTAAATTTTTATTTTTATCAGAAGGAACGCTCTTATCTATATAAAGATAATAATTTTCTTTTTCTTTATAACCATCTTTAGGTGGTAATATTTCTAAGATTTTTTCATTTGGCTTTATTTTAATATTGCAATCTAATTTATTTCCTTTAGAATCCTTTATATAAACCTTATCCTTTATAACACTAATATTATTATTTAATTTTTTTGAAAGTTTAATCGTCCATATTTTATTTTTATCTGCTGTTACTTTACTATCCCATTTATAATAATCTTCAGCTTTTACAGATAGTGGTGAAAGGCATAGACAAGCTCCCATAAATACTGGAATAAGAACTTTTTTATTCATTATGTACCTCCTTTAGGTAATGATCTAACTTTATATGTAAATCTATCATTTCTTATATATTAAACTATTTTTATATTCATAGAAATCATTATATTTACACCTAAAAAATTTATTTTAATAGGTGGTAGTAACTATTTTCCACCTCTATATTATCTTCGTATATTTTTAACATTTATGTAGTAAAATTTTTACATCAATGAAGCTTTTTATAAAAATTAATTTATTTACCCTAAACATTATACCATAACTATTTACCCCTAATATTGTCATTACACATTACAAAAGATATCTACATCAAATTTAAAATCTATAAAAAGGGATTCAACACTAATTTTTAATGATTTTGTGTTAAATCCCCTAGGATTTTGAATTAAATTTTTAAATATTCACTTTTACTTATAGTAATCTTTAATTAAGCTCTTTAAAACTTTTAATTGTCATAATTAAAAGATTCTACAGTAAATGTAGGTATTACAGCACCTCCATAGTTTCTAATTACCTTAATTGTATTACCAGTTGCAGTTGCACTTTCATATCCATCTAATATTCTATTATTATTTATAGCTGTTGCAATTTTTGTTGCTATGGATTCTGCACCTTCATTAGCCACTATATCAATATTAAAGCATTTACCTGCTAGACATATTATTAGTTTACCCTTGTTCTTAGCTTCTCCTGTTACAGTTATTACATATTGTTGTTTTTCTGAATCTACTCCTGTATTACCTTCATCAGGATTTAATCCTATCATATTGCTTACTATAGCAGTATCTGTGCCTATTTTAGTTTTATCATTTATTTTTATAAGCTCTTTATCATTTCCTTCTATATATACTACATCATTTACTTTATATATACTTACCTTTGAACTTAATTGAGATCCATTTTCCTTTGGCTTGTTAGCATTTGAATCCCATTCTTTTGCCTGCATAAGCGCATTCATAAAAGCATCTATAGAAGGACTTACACCTAAGCTTCTTAAAGAATCTTCCTGTAGAGCATATTTAACTGTACCTACAGTAATTTCATAATTATCACTAACCTTTGTTAGATCCTTTGTCATATATTTTGTTCTTCCTACTAATCTAGATTTAACTAAATCCACACCTTCCTGGTCTGTTCTAATAGCTAAGTATATAGTACTTGTATTAGTAGCAGAAGCTTGTTCTTTAAGATTTATTTGTCCAATATTTCCTGCTTTATCTTGTGCATATATAGCATAATCATTTAAATTAGCATTTGGATCATTAATTGTTACTTCAAAAGTTTTACTGCCCTTATCCTTAATTTCTTGAGTTTTCATAGCACTCTTTGGACTATCGAGCCTTGCCAAACTAACAGTTATGCCTTCCTTTATACTATTATCAAAACTATTATCAAAAGCAGCAAAGGTTACTGTAAATTTTTGTCCAACAATAATATCTGTTCCATCCTTATCTTTTCCCATAACAGGAGTTTTCTTTGCAATATCTAATCTAACTACTGGATCTTCGTTATCTACAATAACTTCTCCAGAGGATGGACTTGAAGAACCTATAGGATTTACCATATAAACTTTATATTTTCCTGATCTAACACCCTGAGGTATCTTTCCATCTACAAGTTTACATTGATATCCCTCTTCTATAGAAGGCCTTCCACTTTTTTCGTATTCTGTTTCTCTCTCAGATTTACTCTTAGATTGATCTTCAAAGAATAAATTATCGTGGGATTTATATGGTTTATTAGTTATATCCTTTGCTATATAACTACCTCCTTCTGGAGCTAAATAAATTTCATCTTCCTTTGTTACTCCTGATATCTTTATATCATTTCCCGCTTTAACATATTGCTTAGTTACACTTGGAGCTTTAGGGATTTTTTCCTCTGTAGCTTTCATAACCTTTGGAATACTTGCTGTTTTTCCTATTACAAGTGGTGATCCAAATCCATTTATATCCTCTTCTGCTTTTCCATCATAACCTACTACTACATAAATGCTATAGTTACCTTCTTTTAATTTATTTTTTAAACTATCATTGGTTAAAAGGTCATAATTAGTAAGTAAAGCTCTAGCATTTCCACCATTCCAGTAATTTGCACTAGTTATTCCTGCAGGTATAACACCTTGATTTTCCATATTTAATTTACCTGTTCCAGGTATCACATAAATACTTTTAGTTCCTTGAGAAGCTATTTCTGTGGTATCTGATATAAAGCCATCATCTCTTATGGAAGGATTATTCCATCCCTTTACAGTGAAATCTCTTCCATCTACTCCTAATGCTTCTCCATCTTCATCTAATACCTCTCCTGCTACCACAGCAGAACCTAGTTGTCTTACTTCTGTTGGCTTACTTTCTGCTTTATTTTTTCTTGTTATAGTTATCCAGAAACTTCTTCCATACATATCCAGATCCAAAGCCTTAACTAAAGGACCATTAGCATTATTAGCATCTACCTTTACATTTCCTAATGGCTTTTCCATATTTGGATTGTCATATACTTTTATAACATCTCCTATTTCTACTCTTTTTGCAAGTTTTAATTTTTCTTTTAACTCTTGATCCTGCTTTGATGGACCAAAGCTTCTTTCTTTTATTATTATGGAACCATTCTTAGGTCCATTGTTATAAACTTCTATTATACTAGTGGCATTTAGCATTTCAGACGGTATAGTCAATGTACACTTTATCTGTTTACCATGTCCTAAAACTGTACCTGTATAAGTATAAATACCTTGACCGTTATATTTTCTATTTTTAATATCCCAATCTACTGGAAGCTGTTGTACTGTATCATCCTTCATAAACACTGCAACTTTTTGTGGTAAATATTTAGCTTCCAACTCTCCTATAGTTTTATTAGCATCCTCATAAGCTACAGTTATAGCTAAATCTTTAACATCCACTACAGTATTACCATTATTATCTTTAGTTACTAAAGTAGGTTTTATAGTCCCATCTGTATTAAGTGGAAGAGTATAAGTTTTTCCAGCACTTATTAGATACATAGTGTCTCCTACTATATTTATATAATCTGTAGCTAAATCTGCCAATTTTTTCTTTTCTCCAGAGCCATCTTCTTTTATTCTATAGAGTTTTCCGCCGTCTTCTGCATTACTATAGTATAACCATCCATCTACTATATTTAAATGATATCCCTTGTCTACTTTTCTTGTAGTTCCTCTTAAAGGTATCACAGAGCCTGTACCATCTACTCTAACTTTACTTATAGCACCGGATCCAGAACAGTAGTATGCCCATGCTCCTACTATTTGTATTCCATCTGCCCATTCATCATTTACTTTTCTTCTTATATTTCCATCCTTATTTACAGTATATATTTTGTGTCCATCCGAGAAATTACTGTAATATATCCAATCTCCTACTACATTTATAAAATTAGCTTGATCTGTAGCTTTATTATAATTACCGTAATCATCCATTACCGGCATACCATGAACCTTTCCTGCAGGGTCTCTATTGGAAGCTCCGCCATCTATGGTACCGTCTGTATTTATTTTATACAGTCTTCCCTTATCTGATTGATTTGCATAATATACAACTCCACCGGATACAGTTATATAAGTTGCGGTATCATCACATAATATTTGCTTTTTAGTACCATCCTTTTTCATCTTATATATTTTACCATTATCATTATAATTACTGCAATATAACCAATCACCTATTACATTAATATATTGAGCTTTATCAAGACTTATTTGAGTATCCATTCTGCCTGTTAAAGTCTTTCTATATAAAGAATTTTTATCTGCAGAATTTACATAGTAAACATAAAAATCTAAGTCCATAGCAGCGCTACCATTATTACTTATATTACCTGCTGTATTTCCTAAGGTTTCATTTACACTACTTAAACTAACATAACCAGTTTTAGGCAAATATACATCCACTAAAGCTGTAGCTAAAGGCGTTTCATCTGCGGATAATATAGTTAATTTTTCTGTTGGATAGGTCATAGAATAAGAAATTGATTCTCCTATAGGTTTAATGGTATTACTATGAGCTAATTTGAAATATTTCGCCCCCGGTACTGCCTTTACCTGTTTTACAGCTAAATTAACCACACCATTTATAACTCCTGGAGTTACGTCTACATAAGCCTTTGGAAGAACTATTTTATATTCACTAAAAGCCTCATTCCACTCATATTCATATTGATTTCCATTTGGTGCATAATATAATATTTTATTTGCCCCTTCCTGATTACCTTTAGTAGTATTATTACCTAATACTTGTTTTATCTTTTCTCCATATTCTTTACTTATATAGGCTATGTAATAATTCCCATTAGAAGTTATTTCATTTGCTATAGAAGAATGCTTAGAAAGATACTCTACAGAATAAGCCTTATCTCCTATTACTATTAAACCATCCTCTATAGGAAGACCAGGATATTCATTGTCTCCTATAGTATTAAAGTCCATCACTGTTTCATAAGCAAGATTCTTAGATTTCTTGTTTTTATAAGCCTCACTCATAAGACCTTCTTTTGCAATCAAGGTATATTTTTTATCTTTTTCATATTTCCCTGTATAATGTACTCCATTATAAGTTCCACTTTTAAGAGCAATTTTTACATAATGCTTATCCACATCTAAAGATAGATCTATAGGCATTTCTTTTCCTTGACTATCTAGTATTTTTATATTTTCTGGATTTAATGTAGCTTTATCTACTTCTCTTGAAAATCTAATTTTCCATACTTTATCCAATGAAACATTATATTTTGTTTCATATTGTTTAGGTGAAGCTGCTTGTACATAATTATAGTTAAATATTGGTACAATAGCTAGAGAAGAATATAATAAAATCTTTGCTACAGTTTTTTTACTAAATATAGCAAACACCCCCCTTATTAAATTTTAAAAGTTAAAAAAATTTCATTTTAAAATAATTATCGTATATATATCTAATTTCTTAATAAATTCCTATATATAATATCCAAATATTATATATTAAATTATTCTGATTTGTATTATTTAATCAATAATCATAATACTCTTTATTTATTTTACTGCTCTTTGTATTCTTACTTTTTTTCCTTTTATTTTCATATCTTCACTGGCTTTAAGTACTATATTCCCTTTTCCTTCTAATATATCTACATAGGAGTGATTATCCTGTATATCTATTATACCTATATCATCTACATTAATGGTTTCTATACTAGTAATAGCACCTACAATATCTCCTGGTCTAATTTTTTTCTTTCTTCCTGCACTTATATATATTTTAGTAATATCCTTTTGTTTTTTATTATCTTTTTGTACTTTTATTTTAAGCCTATCTTTTATATTTTCTTCAAATATTTTTTTACCCTTATTTACTTCCTCTAAAGAAGGTTCTTCCCTTTTAGATATTTCTTTATCTATATAATCTTCTATATCTTTTAAAAATCTAACTTTGTTAGGCTCTATAAAGGTTATGGCTACTCCTTCTTTTCCTGCTCTTCCTGTTCTACCTATTCTATGAACATAACTTTCCTTTTCATAAGGCATTTCATAGTTTATAACATGGCTTATATTTTCTATATGAATACCTCTAGCTGCTACATCTGTACATACTAAAAACTGAAATTGTCCCTGTTTAAATTTTTTCATAGTTTCTAATCTATCCTTTTGTTCCATACCACCATGTAGAGCAATAGCGTTAAAACCTTCTTTCTTCATATACTTTAATATTTCATCTACCTTTTCTCTTGTATTACAAAATATAATAGAATTATCTACTACTTCTTTATATATTATTTTCTGTAAAAGGGAAAATTTGTTTTTTTCCTCTACTTCATAATAACATTGATTTATAGTTTTTGTAGTTATATTTTCTGGATTTATATTTATATTTTCTGGATTATTCATATATCTTTTACATAAATTCTCTATTTTATCTGGTATAGTAGCTGAAAACAACATAGTTACTCTATCTTTGGGTAATCTTTTGATAACAGCCTCTACTTGATCTATAAATCCCATATTAAGCATTTCATCTGCTTCATCTAAAATAAAATATTTTATCTTTTTTAAATTCAAATTTTCTCTTTCTATATGATCTAAAGTTCTACCTGGAGTACCTACAACTAAATGTACCCTTTGTTTTAGTTCCCTTTTTTGAAGACTCATAGGTTGCTTACCAAAAATCGCTGTACATCTTAATCTTTTATATAAAGCTATATTTGATATTTCCTCTTTAATTTGAAGAGCTAATTCTCTAGTAGGGGTAAGTACTAATACTTGAGGATCCTTTTCTTCTAGCTCTAATTTTTCACAGACAGGTATGGAAAAAGCCGCAGTCTTACCGCTACCGGTTTCAGATTTTACTATAATATCCTTATCCTTTAATATTAGTGGTATAACTTGTTTTTGTACCTCAGAGGGATTTTTATATCCTAGTTTTCTCAGGGATTTTAATATTTCATCACTTAATTTATAATTTTCAAAAGTTAATTTATTCATAAACTCAACCTCATTTTTATTTTATATAATTCTTTATTGTAGTTAATATATTTACATTTAATTTAAATAAAAATCTTTACACAAATTCCATAATTCTAAACTACAAAAATATTACTTAGTTTAATTAAATAAAAGCATCTACCTTTGGTTAGATCCAATATAGCAGATGCTCTTTCTTTTATTTAAGCTTAATGCCCTTTTCAATAAATTCTATTTTACCTTCTTTTAAAAGTCTTCCTACTGCTCTTTTAAATGCATTTTTACTCATGTTCAAAAGTTCCTTTATAGCTCTTGGATCACTATTATCATTTAAATAAAGCTTACCGCCATTAGAATTTAGCTTTTCTAAAATAGTATCTACATCCTCATCCATTTGTTTGTATGCTTTTTTTCTAATGCTTAAATCTAGTTTACCATCTTCCTTTACTTTAGTTACTCTAGCCTCCACTATATCTCCATATCTAAACTTTCCATATAATTCATTTTTAGGTATTAGTCCATGGTATTCATCGTCTACAGCAACAAAAGCTCCTATTTCTCTTTTTATATCATATATAAACCCTTTAACTTCATCATCCTCTTTATAAGGGGATTCTGTACTTAATACTCTATATACATTCATACTAGCACATAGTCTATCGCTTTTGTCTATGTATAAATAAACTAAACATTCCATTCCTTCCTGTATACCGTAAGTTTGTTCTTTAAAGGGTAAAAATAAATCTCTTTCTAGTCCCCAGTCTAAAAAAGCTCCCATTTTAGTTTTTTCTATAACCTTTAAAGGAGCTATTTCCCCAATAGTTATTTTAGGCCTATTTATAGTAGCTATCATCCTATCTTCTGAATCCCTATAAACAAAGACTTCTACTTCGTCACCTATTTTAGCATCTTTAGGCACTTGCTTTCCAGGTAATAATATATCATTTTCACTTTTATCCTCTTTAGAATTTAAATATACTCCCATAGGAGCCTCTCTTATTATTTCTAACTTTTGTATTTCACCTAACTTTATCATACTGCACCTTCTTTATTAATTAATTTAATACTATTTATGTAAAATAATCTATTTATATTAAACAATAATTTTTAAAATTATTAATTATTTACCACAATTTTACTGAATATATTTACCTACATAAGTATAACTTATACATTATACCATATAATTCTCATATTTATATATATTTAATTATTTTACTAATGTTTATTATTATTTTGTATATATAAGTAATATTTTATACTTAATAATACATTATCACTCTTTATATTTTCAAAACAAAAAGAGGAGCCTCAAAATAACTTTTATTTTAAGACACCACCTTTTTATTTATTAAATTAATACTTTTTCTTTTTATGGTTGTTTTTTGATTTATTTATAGAGCTACTTCTTTTCTTTTTATTATTATCTTTATGCGCTGAAGTAGATTTGTCTTTACTCTTTGGATAGCTGGAACTTTTTTCTTTAGAATTAATCAAAGTTCCCTTATAAATCTTTTTTTCCTCTATATTGATATTAAATTCTTTTTCATACTTTCTTATTAATGGTATTTCCTTTTCTGTTATTATGGAAATAGCAGTTCCTTCCTTAGAAGCTCTTCCTGTTCTTCCTACTCTATGCAAGTATTCCTTTGGGTTTTCAGGTAAATCTAAATTAAATATATGAGTTACGTCTTTTACATCAAGTCCTCTAGCGGATAAATCCGATGAAACTAATATTTGAATTTTTCCTAATCTAAAATCTTCTAAAGCTTTTTTACGTTGTTCTTTTTCTGCAGCACCATATATGCCATAGGCTTTAATTTTATGATATTGAAGTTTTAGTGTAGTTAATTCTATTTCTTCATTTCTATTTATAAATACAATAGCTCTTTTAGGATTTGTAGCTGCTATAAGTTTCCTTAAAATTTCAATTCTTTCTCTATGTTCTCCAGTAATATATAAATGCTTAATATTTTCATTTACAGTATTTTTTTCTTTAACTTTTACTATTTGAGGTTCCTTCATTAAATCCTTTGCAATATTTAAAGTAGATTCAGTTATTGTAGCTGAAAATAACATCAACTGTCTTTCTCTTAAAGTTGCCTTTATTACATCCTTTACTACTTTTAAATTATTTTTATCTAAAAGTTTATCCCCTTCATCTATAACTATAGTTTTAACTGTATGCGCAGTTATTTTTTTCTTCTTTATAAGCTCTAATATTCTTCCTGGAGATCCTACAATAATATGTGGTTTTTCTTTTAATTTTTCAATCTGTCTTTTTATATTTGCCTCTCCTATTATA
The DNA here is from genome assembly GCF_054768215.1 of Clostridium sp. CTA-1. NCBI lineage: Bacteria > Bacillati > Bacillota > Clostridia > Eubacteriales > Clostridiaceae > Clostridium > Clostridium sp. CTA-1. The sequence goes on along the minus strand of NZ_BAAAAP010000019.1, from coordinate 52,801 downwards.
GCCATAGATTTTACATCCATATTTGAATTTGAAGATATATTTTTTATCTCATTATTTATCTGCATAGCTAATTCATGAGTAGGAGCTAATATAATAGCTTGCATTTCTCTTTTTTCTGTATTTATTTTTTTAAATATAGGCAATAGGTAAGCTAAAGTTTTTCCAGTACCTGTTTCTGACTGACCTATTATATCTTTATTTTCCATAGCTAAAGGTATAGTCTTTTCTTGAATTTCTGTAGGTATATTTATATTTAACTTTTTTAGTCCCTCAATTAATTTAGGCTCCAAATTTAATTTATCAAATGAATCATTCATATTATTCTCCTTTATATAATGTATATAAATTATATTTATAATTAAAAACTTATATAAGTTTAAACTTAGGAAATCATTTTGTCAAGAAATTAATCCATCTTATACCAAGCAACTCATACAGCTAAATTACTACATTCACTTTAAATTCATAGTATCATCTATTCATAGTATCATCTAATTATTTTTTAATATTAAAATTTATAAACTTCTGCATCATTTAATTTATTGAACAAAATTACTATGTTATAATGTAATCACTATATATTACTTATTAATGAAACTCCTCATAAAAACAAGTAAAAATATAAAGTAATATTTTTTATATACGAAATATACAATAAATAAAATATAAGCATTTTTTTGCTATAATCCAGAAAGTGGGGTAATAAAATGGAGACTAATATATTATTAGAATCTGGTACAGGAGAAGTAGAAATAATAGAATTTTTAGTTAATAATAAACACTATGCTATTAATGTTATAAAAGTAAAAGAAGTAATAGAAGTAGATAATGTAACTAAGGTACCTCAAAGTGATCCAGCTATCGAAGGATTAATTCTATGCAGGGAAAAGATTTTCCCACTAATAGACCTTTCTTATATATTGGGTCAAAAGAATACTTCAAAGAAAAAATTTAAAACTATTATATGTGAATTCAATAGGGTTAGTGTAGCTTTTAAAATAGATGAAATAGTAGCTGTTCACCGAATAGGTTGGGATAAAATATTGAAACCAGATGATATAGCTGCTAATCCATTGGTCATAGGGAACATATTATTAAAAGATAAAATTATATTATTACTAGATTTTGAAAAAATAGTTACAGATATAAATCCAAGTACAGGTATTAGTGAAGAAAGAATAGTTAATGTAGATTACAAAGATAGATCTCATATTAAGGTATTTTTAGCTGATGATTCTTCCTTAATAAGAAAGCTTTTAAAAGACACCCTTACTAAAGCTGGATTTAAAAAGCTAACTATATTTGATGATGGAAAGCAAGCTTTAGACAAATTACTTGAACTAGTTGAGAAAAAAGGCGAAGATTTTACAGAGGATGTACAAATTCTTATTACAGATATAGAAATGCCCCAAATGGATGGACATACTCTTACAAGAAAAGTTAAAGAACACCCGATACTTAAAAGACTTCCTGTTATAATATTTTCCTCTTTAATTACAAAGGATTTAAAACATAAAGGAACCTCTGTAGGAGCAGATGCTCAATTAAGTAAGCCAGATATAGGTGAATTAGTAAGTATAATAGATAATTATATAGAATAAAACCTCACTAATTAAACAGAAAATTCAAATCGTAAGGGACTCACACCAAATTTGATATTTGGTGTGAGTCCCTTACTTTTGTAGTAAAAGAGTAGAAGTTTTATAATTATAAAAAAATATCTAAACTATATTAAAATAGGCAGAAGCTCACTGTATATCCCTATACCCTCATCTTTTTTTTATAATAATATAGCTTCTTCTACTCTTTCAAATCCTATTCTCTCTATCATTTTAGCTAATCTTTCACCGGGATTTCCCATTTCACTATATACATCAAAAATCCTTTGTACTAAAGCTGGTATTTCCTCTTCTTTGTACAATCCCTTTAATCTATTACCTATTCTATATTCCCTTCCAAATCTTCCACCTAAATATACTTGTAATCCTTGATCTTTAATGGCCATAGCTCCAAAAGGGCATACTGTAGCGCATTTACCACAATTTACACATAAGTCTTTTTTATATACTATTTTTTTATTTTCTACAGTAACAGCCTTTTGTCTACAGGATTTAGTACATATACCGCAGGCTTTACATTTTTCTTCATTAAGTTCCACATATGCCTGTCCCATAATTCCTATATCATTAATAGATGCCTTAGCACAGTTATTAGGACATCCTACTAGAGTTATTTTAAACTTTGATGGCAATTCATAGCCAAAGTATTTATCATGAAGCTCACCACAAAGTTTTTGTGTATCATATAATCCATGAACGCAAACGGTACCTTTACAAGATACTAAAGGTCTCACTCTTTTACCTGTACCTCCATGAGCCATGCCACTAGATACTATTTCTTTTTTTACTGCTTCTATATCTTTGTATTTAATCCAAGGAATTTCTGTAGCTAATCTTGTAGTCACTCCTAAATAGCCTTTTCCATAATTATCTGCTATTTCTGCCAATTTTATAATCTGTTTAGAAGTAAAATTCCCCGCTCTACTTAATATTCTTACAGAAAAATATCCTTCTTGTTTTTGAGCTAAAAATCCTTCACCTTTAAGTTTTGCAATTTCATTTTTACTTATCATTTTCATTAGTTGCCTTTAAAGTAACCCTTTTATGGTTATTTTAGCTTTAAAATTATTTTTAAATATAGATTTTTATTAATTTAATACTAAAATAAATATAAAATAGGTCAGTATTAAAGCAACAATTCACCTCCCCTTCTATTTTGTTCCATTATTAAATTAGTCTTTGTAAAAAACTTAAAACTTCTTTAATCTAAGATTACTTTCATAATTTTTAAATAAAAATTATATAACCTCCTATAATTTCTCAATTATAATATTACTATAATCTATAATAATAATAAAATAGTTATTTAATTATATATATAATAAGTATAACCTTATATATTTATTTTAATTTATCATAAAAATGTAAAAATAATACAAACCAAATAAGATGATGTCTCAAAATAAAATAGACTTAATTTAGCACCGCTATGGCAAAAGTATACTTTATCAACAAATTTATTTTGCTAAAAAGTTCTAAACCTAGCTCCATCAAAATTAAATCTACTTTGAGACACCATCTTTATAAAATAAACTTTATCTTATGATTCCACTCTGTAATCATCATCCTTCTAAAGTAGGATATAAGATCTTCCACACTTCTTATATATAAAACTTTCTATATTAAACTACTACATTTTATATTTATGTAAAATATTATAAATTTTAATATATTAAAGTTATTTACACACATCAATCCATAAACCCTTAGTTATACCTTCTAGCTCATCTAAGGTTACTTCTATTGCAGTATTTGCATTACCTGCTGCAGGGTATACTTTTTCAAATTCTTTTAATGATTGATCTAAATATATATCTATAGGATTTTCAAGCCCAAAAGGACATACTCCTCCAATGGCATGACCTGTTACTTCCAATACTACCTCTGGAGTCATCATTTTACCCTTTCCATTAAAATGAGCTTTAAACTTTTTATTATCTATTCTAGCATCGCCTTTAGCTACTATAAGCATATTTTCTCCCTTAACATGAAAAGCTAAAGTTTTTGCTATTTGACCTGGTTCTACTCCTAAAGCTTTTGCTGCTAATTCTACTGTAGCTGTACTTTCATCAAATTCTAATATTTTGAGATTTAAATTTTCATCTGTGAATTGTTTTTTTACACTTTCTAAACTCATAATCCTCACCTTCTTTTTATATCTAGTATACAAGGTATACTCCCCTTATCATAGCTATACATTACTTTTATTATATGTTTTTTCTTAAAATTTAACTTTAAGAATTAGAGTTGAATAATGATTCCACTCTTATAATGATTTTTATGTATATTATATCATATTAAAGTAACTAAGACTCCTGTTGCTTTTTATAAAATACTGCTTTAAAAATTAATTTTATTTAAAATAATTTATTAATTTGAAAAGTTTGAAAGATTAACAAATACCTTCTTTTTAAATGGCTTATTTTATGGTATAATGTCGCGAGAACATAAATTTTAGTAAAGGATGGTATAGACTTGATTACAGTAACAAATTTAAGTTTAAGATATGGGGACAAAAAACTTTTTGAAGATGTAAACCTTAAATTTACACCTGGTAACTGCTATGGTGTTATAGGTGCTAATGGTGCCGGCAAGAGTACCTTTTTAAAAATTTTATCTGGAGAAATAGAGGCTAATACTGGAGATGTATCTATACAGCCGGGAGTTAGAATGTCTATTTTAAAACAAGATCACTTTAAATACGATGAATTTCCTGTTTTAGAAACAGTTATAATGGGAAATGAAAGACTTTATCAAATAATGAAAGAAAAAGATGCTATATATGCTAAAACTCCTTTTACAGATGAGGATGGCATAAAAGCCTCTGAACTAGAGGGAGAATTTGCAGACCTAAACGGTTGGGAAGCAGAAGCTGAAGCTTCATCCTTACTTCAAGGCTTAGGAATAGGCACAGAGCTTCACGAAAAAAATATGAAGGATTTATCCGGTAGCGAAAAGGTAAAAGTATTACTAGCCCAGGCATTATTCGGTAATCCCGGAGTTCTTATACTAGATGAGCCTACTAACCACTTAGATATAAAATCTGTGAACTGGCTTGAAGAATTCTTAATAAATTTTGAAGGAACAGTTATTGTAGTATCCCATGATAGACATTTCTTAAATAAAGTATGTACTCACATGGCAGATGTTGACTTTGGTAAAATTAAACTATATGTAGGAAACTATGATTTTTGGTATGAATCTAGCCAATTAGCGCTTCAAATGGCTAAAGATCAAAACAAGAAAAAAGAAGAAAAAATAAAAGAGCTTCAGGAATTCATTGCTCGTTTTAGTGCTAATGCATCTAAATCTAAGCAAGCCACTTCCCGTAAAAAATTATTAGATAAAATCGATTTAGATAACATACAGCCTTCTAGTAGAAAATATCCTTACATAGCCTTTAAACCCGAAAGAGAAGTTGGTAATGATATATTAAGAGTAGAGGGTTTAACTAAAACTATAGACGGAACAAAAGTATTGGATAATATAAGCTTTATAATAGGTAAAGATGATAAAATAGCTTTTGTAGGAGACGAATTATCTATAACTACTCTATTTAAAATAATATCTGGTGAACTAAAACCAGATAGTGGTGAATATAAATGGGGAATAACTATAACAAATGCTTATTTTCCAAAGGATAATTCTGAATACTTTAATGATGTAGATTTAAATTTAGTAGATTGGTTAAGACAATACTCTGAAGAAAAATCTGAAAGCTATCTACGTGGATTCCTAGGAAGAATGTTATTCTCTGGTGAAGAGGCCTTAAAAGAGGTTAAAGTTCTATCTGGTGGAGAAAAGGTTAGATGTATGCTATCAAAAATGATGCTAAATAATGCTAATGTAATTATATTAGATCAACCAACTAACCACTTAGATCTAGAATCTATAACTGCACTAAATAATGGTTTAATGGACTATAAGAGTAATGTATTATTTACTTCTCATGACCATCAATTTATACAAACTATAGCCAATAGAATTATAGAAGTATCTGAAGCAAAATTTGTTGATAAAAAGGTTACTTATGATGAATATTTAGAAAGCAAATAAAAAACTATTTTGAAAATAAAAATCATAAAATCTAGAATGTATAACTAAATATATCGAAAACACTATCAATTTATTAAAATTTGATAGTGTTTTTTTAACAATAATAATTATAAAATAAATTTAATTCTTTACACTTTATATAGATTTAATAAAAAAATGAAGAGACATTAATAAAAATTTATTAATGTCTCTTCATTTTTTGTATATTGCAAACTTTTTAGTCTCTTAATTACTATTCTGTTTTAAATTTATTCATTTCATTTAACATATCCTGTGTCATTTCATTTAAACTTTGAGCTGTATTAGCCACTTCCTCTGAGGATGCACTCATCTCCTCAGAAGATGCAGATATTTCTTCTGCAGAAGCAGATATTTCCTCAGATATAGATGCTATAGTTTCTGATTTATTTAAAATTTCATTCTTATTTTTTTCTATAATATTAGCTGAATTATTTATATTTCTTATTTTAGGTATCATATTTGTAACAGATTTTGATATTTCCATGAAAGAATTCATAGCTTCATCTGCAGTAGATTTTTGACCATTTAATTTTTCATTTACTTCATTTGAACTTTTAACCATATCCTTAGTATCCTCTAAAACTCCATTTACTATGTTATATATGTCCTCTGAAGACTTTCTACTCATCTCAGCAAGCTTTCTTATTTCCTCTGCCACCACTGCAAATCCTTTTCCTGATTCTCCAGCACGAGCAGCTTCTATAGCAGCATTCAAAGCTAAAAGATTAGTTTTTTCAGCTATATCATTTATGAGATTAGTTATCTCATTGATTTTTTGTACATTAGATTCCATAGTCCAAATTTTTGTTTCAAAATTTTCAAATACCTTAGTTAAATTTTCTATAGAATTTAAAAGCTCCTTCATGTCTTTATTACTAACATTTGCTTTTTCATCTATTTCTTTAGACATTCCATCTATTTCTACTATGTTATTTACTGTAGAATTTATTTTATCGCTGAAATCATTAAGCATAGATACTATTTCAGTTAAAGCTTGTGCTTGATTAGTGGCACCTGTAGCTACTTCTTGTATTGCTGTTGATACATTCTCTGTGGTAGCTGTAAATTCCTCTGATATAGCGGCTAAATTATTTGCTTTATCATCTATATTAAAGGAATTGCCCTTTAAACTATTTATCATATTTCCTATAGAAAGCACCGTTTTAGATAGAGCCTTTGCCATATGACCTATCTCATCCTTTTCCTTCTCTATGTTTGAATTTACATTAGTTGTCAAATCCCCTGTTGCCACTATGTTTAAACTATCTCTCATGGATATTAAATTATTAGATATTTGTGTAGAAATAAACCATATGCAAACTAAAGCTATACCTATTCCTAAAATAGATACTATAATTATATTTCTTGTAATTTCAGCTACTTCTTTTAAAATTTCATTCTTAGGTGCATATATAGCTAAAGACCAACCGGTACTTTTCATTGGACTATAACTTATATATTTTTCAGCTCCTTTATATTTATATTGTCCAGTGCCTTCTTTTCCTTCAATCATTGACTTCTCTATAGCCGCTATTGGTTTTAATTCTTCATTACTTTGAGCATCTTTTATACTATTTTCTCTTTTAATAACAGATTCTTTATTTTTATGAGCTATTACTGTTCCAGTAGAATCTATTAAATATGCTCCTCCAGCTTCTCCTACCTTTATACTATTTGAAATATTACTTATATCATTTCCCGCTCTTACAGCTGTAAGTGCCCCCATAATAGTATTCCCATTTTTAATTGGGACTGTATAAATTATAACTACCTTACCATCAACTTTACTTACTATAGGTTCGGATATAGTACTCTTTCCTTCCATTGCTTTTTTAAAATAAGGTCTATCCTTTATATTAACTGTAGTACCATCAGTTTGGATTGACTGGCCCCCTTTACCAACTATACCCATTTTTATATGTCCATGTAATTTAATTTCCTCATCTAATATGGTTTTCTTTTTATCCCAGCCTAGCCTTGGATCTTTTATTGTTGGCATATTAGCTACAGTTTCTATTGAATCAAGAGTTCCATTAAGACGTGCTTCTATATTTTGAACTGCTTGTCTACTTACCTCTGACATAAGACTTGAAGCTTTTCTTTCTATCATTTTTTTGGACATGAAATATGCCATAAATGATATTGCAATACAAATAATTAAAAAAAGGGATAGAAAATATGTAAGCATTTTCCCTTTCATGGTTTTAAATTTCATTTATTACTCCTCCTTATAAAATATACTTAGTTATTACCTTTTATTATTCGATATTTTTTTCATAAATCTTTACAATATATTAATTATTTTAAAATAAATATAAAATATACAATTATATTTGTTATAAAATGTTGTTTAATTAAAGGTAACCCTTTCCATTTGATACTTTTTTGCTTTCAATATCTAATCAAATATATATAATAAAACACTAGAAAGGTTTAAATCTCTCTAGTGTTTATATAAATTACAATTATAAAATTTTATAAAATCATTAAAACATTATTCTATTTTCACTATATAATTTAACTACTTTTATATTTACTGAAACTAGATTTACTATACTAAAAAACTACAACTTGTTAATTATTATAAGTTTAATTTATTATAGCTTTTGAACATTTATAGCTACAGGCCCTTTTTCTCTTTCTATTATATCAAATAATACCTCTTCACCTTCATGCAAATCCTTATTATGAGTTTTTTCTTTTACCTGCATAGAATGAACATATACATCTTTTCCATTATTCCCTGATATAAAACCATATCCTCTTTCATTATCAAACCATTTAACTATTCCTGTATGCATACTCATTTATATCTCTCCTTTAAATATTTAGTACATATACTTACACTAATTCATCTCTATTTATATATTCTTTGCTTTTTATAAATTCCATATACCAAATAAACTTAATAAAAACTTTTAAAAATTTAAAGGTAGAATGGGTAAAAACAAATCTGTTTTTACCCACTCTACCTTTAAATTAAAATATGTTAAAGATGGATACTTAAAATACTAATCTAAATTTGAACTTTACTAATTATTTCATTTAAATTTAATACAACTTCTTTTAATGTTTCTGCCGCTTCCATAGTACTATCCGCTATTTTGGTTTGCTCTTGGGTAGATGCTGAAACCTCTTCTAACCCTGCTGCAGACTCCTCTGATATGGCTGATATAGAATGAATTGATTCCAATATATTATCTTTATCTTTAGATACTCTTGTTATATTATCATATAAATTTGTAATTTGATCTATTGTATTTTTTGTGCTATGTTCTATCGTATTAAATACTTTCTTAGTATCCTCTACTGCATTGTTCACTTCTAAGATTATATTTTCACTTTCATTCATGCTATTTTTAGAATCATTTACTTTTTTCTGTATCTCCTGTATTTCTTGAGATATTTCTCTTGTAGATTCTTCCACTTGCTCTGATAACTTTCTTACTTCTTCTGCTACCACAGCAAAACCTTTCCCTGCTTCTCCTGCACGTGCCGCCTCTATAGCAGCATTTAAAGCTAATAAATTAGTTTGCTCTGCTATATCTTGAATTTTCACCACTATCTCTCCTATAGAATTAGACTTAGTCCATAATTCATTTACATTTTGACCTACCATAAATAATGCAGTTTTATTTTCAACAAATTTTTTATTTAGTATATCTATACTGTCTCTTCCTTTAATATTTTCTTTTTCTGTTTCTTTAGAAAAATCTTTTACCTTATTAGCTGTATCTACAACTCCATTAAGTTCCTCAGAAAAACCAGATAAACTCTCAACTATTATCTGTGAATTTTTAGCTTGATCTACAGACCCTTTTGCTAATTCTTCTAGAGTTTTTCCTACAGCCTCTATAGAATCAGCTGTAGTTTCTGAAGATTGTGATAAAATTTGAGAATTTGAAAGTAACAAATTAGAATTATCTTTTACACTTTCAAATATATGCCTTAACTGTTCTCTTAAATCTACTACAGCCTGTCCTATTACTCCTGTCTCATCTTTAAACTTTAATATATTATTGAAATTTTCATCATCAACCAAATCAAAATTTGCAGTTTTTTCTACTAATTTTGTTATATGAAGTATAGGAGAAGATATTTTTTTACCTAAAGTTATCCCTGCCGTAATGGCTAATGATAACATTACTACCATCATTATTAAAAGAAAAGTAATCTTATTAAAAATTTGTTTTTCTAAACTTTTTTGCTCAGTTAAAATAATTTTATCTATAGTATCTATATAATTTCCTGTACCTATTACCCAATCAAAAGGTTTAAATAATTTACTATAAGATCTTTTTGGTAAAGCTTCACTTCCCCCTTCTTTAGGAAAATAATAATCCGTAAATCCACCTTCTTCTTTTTTCCCATTTTCTATTATTTCTTTTATTAAATATTTTCCTTTAGCATCCTGCATTTCTAATCTACTTTTGCCCTCTGTATCTTTTCCTAGCAAAACTACATTTATACCCTCTAAAGTATCTGCCCAAAAATACCCTTCTTTTCCATATCTCATGTCTCTTAATAAATCTGCTCCTAACTTTTTAGCTTCTTGTAATTTTAGCTCTCCTTTTTGGTAACGTTTATTAATCCCCTCCAAAACACTGATTGCACTTTCAACTTCATTTTGTATACCTAAATCATAAGACTGTACCATTATTTTTCGTTGATTTTCCAGCACTTTATCTTTTGTACTAAATAATTGATATATTGAGAAGCCTCCTATACAAAATGCTGTAATAGTAGATATTAGTATAGCCATAATTGCTATTTTGGTGCTTATTTTTTTCATCTCAAAATCCTCCGTCTCTTATTAAAATATATTTATAATTATATGTTATTATCGATAATGTTTTTATTTTTTTTATAAAATAATGTTTCTTTTTATAAAAAATATTTCTTTTGTTAGAATATTATGGATATTTTAATCATTTTTAAAATGCTTTTTAATAAATGAAATAATGWTTTTTATTTTGAAATTAATATATTACATCTATTTTATTAATATTTTTTTCTTTTTCATAATAACTATATATAAATATCAATTTTAGAATGGATAATTTAATAATTATGAATAATGAAAATAGCAAAAAAGATATTGATATAGAAGATATAGAAAATATAGATACTTTAATAAACCTATCTGATGAGTGTATAGAAAAGACCTTAAATAGGATAAAAAATATAAACGCTTTAAGAGATGAATTAATAAGACTTAAATTAAATCCAGAGGGATTAATTTATTTTAATAATGAAGTTTATCCTTTACTTTATACTTTAACGAATCTTAGCACCACCTCTCTAAATCTCTCTACTTCTGCTAATGTTCTATCCACTGCTATATATTTAAAGCCTAAGGATTCTAAGATTAAGGATACGCTTAAATTAATTTATGAAATAACTGAACAGTGTGAAGACATATATGATTCTTTAAAATATAAAATAGATACTCTTATATGTATATCTAAAAAATCCAAATAAAAAGGCTATATCTATTAAATAAAATTTAAGATATAGCCTAAATTTGTTGGTTACATATTAGTGTCATTTATAGAATCTAACCATACTTTAACAGGTTCTATAGTTCTTTCAATAGTTTCCTTCTGAAATGGATTATTCAGATTAGCCTCTTTAACTAATTCTAAGAAAGATTTGCTTCCTCCTTTTTTACATAAATTCAAATAATCTTCCCAAGCTTTTTCTCTATTTTCATTAGATTTATGCCAAAATTGCAATGCACAAATTTGTGCCAAGGTATAATCTATATAATAAAAAGGAACTGAAAATATGTGGGATTGTTTGAACCAAAATCCTCCTCTATTTAAAAAATCATTGTCTTCATAGTCTCTACTAGGAAGATATTTCTTTTCAATTTTTCTCCACTTATCTTTTCTCTCCAGAGGAGATGCATCAGGATTTTCATATACAAAATGTTGAAATTCATCCACTGTAACTCCATAAGGTATAAATATTATAGCAGAAGCTAAATGACTAAATTTATATTTTAATTCATCCTCTTTAAAAAACAATTCCATCCAAGGCCATGCAAGGAATTCCATACTCATAGAATGTATTTCTGCCGCTTCATATGTTGGGAATATATATTCTGGCACTTCATAATGTCTACTACAATAAGCCTGAAAAGCATGACCTGCTTCATGGGTAAGTACATCTACATCTCCAGAGGTTCCGTTGAAATTTGAAAATATGAAAGGAGATTTATATTTTGATATATAAGTACAATATCCCCCTGAAGCTTTCCCCTTTTTGCTTATAAGATCCATAAGTTCATTCTGCAGCATAAATGTAAAAAATTCATCCGTTTCTTTAGATAATTCTCCGTACATCTTTTTTGCTTTCTCTAATATATCAGAAGCATCCCCCTTTGGAACAGCATTCCCTGTTAAAAATTTCAAGGGTTCGTCATAATATTTAAGAGTTTTAAGCCCCAAACGTTGCTTTTGCCTTAATTTTAGCGACTCTGCTAAAGGAACTATATATTTTTCTACTGCATTTCTATAGTTTTTAACCATATTGGAATCATAATCTGATCTCATCATTCTTACATAAGCAAGTTCTACAAAATTATTGTATCCTAGTTTTTTAGCTATTTTATGTCTTACTTTAACTAATTTATCAAATATATTATCAAATTTCTCTTCATTTTCCGCATAAAAATTAGTAGAAGCTTCATAGGCTCTCTTTCTCATTTCTCTATATTTTGATTGAATAAAAGGTTCTAACTGTGCTAAATTCCTTTCTTCTCCTTCAAATACTATTCTAGCAGAAGCCTTTAATTTTTCATATTCAGTAATCAATTTATTTTCCTCTTTTAATTCCTCTAATATTCCATCTTCAAAGGTTTTAAGCTTCATCTCTGCCAATATAAATAATTGTTTTCCCCATTTATCTTCTAATTCATTCTTAAATTTTGAATTCACCAGCACTTTATAATATTTTGCTATAATCCCTTCGTATATAGGTATATTCTCATCCATAAAAGCTTTTTCTTTTTCATAAAGAGAATCTTCTGTATTTATAGAATTTCTTATATTCACAAGTTCTATCATACTTTCTACTTCATTTCTTAAAGTATTGATTTTTATTATTATTTTATCCTGTTCCTCTGAAGATTGAGATTTTTGAAAACCTTCTATTAACTTCTTAAATTCTAATAAAACCATCTCTATGTTTGGTCTTTCATATTTATAATCTGTAAATTTCAAAATATAACTTCCTCCTTATTTTAGATTTAATTAAATAATAGTTTTTCCCTTAATATAAATTTAATTACATCTTAGCATATTTTATCATCTTTATAGCATCAATTCCGAATATTAATAATATTTTAAATTTTTGAAATTATATAAAGTTATTTTATATAAAATTTATTTATTTTAACATTTGAAATATTGTTAATATTATGCTTTATAATAAAACTTTATTTCCATTTTTATTATAGGATATAAATGCACTTTTAAATTTAAACTATTATTGTAGAGAAATTTAAGGTAGGTGTAATAATTGAAGAAATTTTTATTTAAAAAAACTTTGTTCTCAGTGTTATTAGCTGGTTTTTTATGTATTTTCAAATGCACTAGTGTTTCTGCTGCTGATTATACTTCTTATACTGTAGTTTCTGGAGACAGCTTATGGAAGATTGCAGTAAAATACCAAATTGGACTAAGCAAAATAATAGAAGTTAATCCTCAAATCAAAAATACTTCTTTAATATATCCTGGTCAAAAGATAAATATACCAAGTATAGATACTATAAAAGCTTTAGAAAATGAAGTCATAAGCCTTGTAAATATTGAGAGAGAACAGGCTGGATTACCTCATTTAAGAACTAACTGCCAGGTTTCTAAAGTAGCTAGATATAAATCTCAAGATATGGCCACTAAAGGCTATTTCTCTCATACTTCATCAACTTATGGTTCTCCTCCTACCATGTTACAAAATTTTAATATAAAGTCTATTACCACTGGTGAAAACATAGCTTATGATAAAAAGATTCCTCAACAGGTTATGACTAATTTAATGAATTCTCCTGATGATAGAAAAAACATATTAAGCAATACTTATACTGAAATTGGTGTAGGTTTATATAAAAGTTCTTCTGGTGTATATTATTGGACTCAACTATTTATTAAACCTTAAGAATTAAATAAAAAGCTATGAATAGAGAATGTTTTATTCATAGCTTTTTAATGTTAAAATGAAATTTATTTTTGAATACTTTGTTACATAAGCATTCTATGTATTATATATTATATATTCTATATACTTATAATTACCCATATTATATGATTTAATTATAAATATTCTTCAACCCATTGAATATTTTTTATATTATTCTCTACAATATAAATTATCTATTTATCAAACAATCCACCAGTCTTTTTATTTCTAATGGCTTTCCTACTTCCTCCAATATTCTTTTGAGCCCTTAATTTAGAATTATTTTGTGAAGATTTATTTTTGTTTTCTTCTATTATTTTTTTCATTTTTTCTATAGTACTTTCCTTCATATTATTCTCCTCTAATTTCTATATTTTAATGATCACACAGACTTTCCCTTGAATATTATACTATTTTCTTAGAACAGTGAACACCCTACAATTTTGATAAATACAAATTTTTAACTAACTTTATTAACACAATACATCTGGAAATATTAATATTACATACTATCTTTCTATTTTTCTTTATAAATGTTTATAATTTTCACTGTAGCAAATCACTTATCATATCATATTAATTATAAGCATTTAGTGAGGTTTTAAATTTAAATGAATTGGAGAATAAAAAAACAAAACAGATACTTAAGAGAAAAGGCTGTAGCCTATGCTACAACTTATGCCTTAAATCCTAATCCCCAATATAGATACTTGCCTATAGTAAATAATAGTAGTGGTGATTGCACAAACTTTATATCTCAATGTCTATTAGCTGGTGGTGCGCCCATGAATTTTAATAGCGAGTATCCCTGGTGGTATAAACATAACAATACTATAAATGTAATGGATGATACCTGGTCTATATGTTGGGCTGTAGCTCATTCTTTATATTATTATTTAAAGGTAAACCAAGAAAAAGGTTCTTTTGGTGCAAAGGGATTAGAAGTTTACAATAAAAATGAATTAAATATTGGTGATCTAGTATTTTTTGAGGATAATAATAATCGTATATTTCATTCTACAATAATAACTTCTTTTCAAGGTAAAGAACCTTTAATATCACAGCATACCTTTAATGATTTAAATATTCCAATTAAAACTTCCTGGAAATATATCAAACCACATTTTTTAAAAATAAGTTTATAATTCTATGTGTGCTATTTTTAATACCATTGTAATATATTTTTTAGAGCTAATACTTAAGTTATATATTAGCTCTAAACTAATTTTTGTTAAAATATAAGTTAAAATTAGTTGTTTCAAAAAATAATTAGCTAGTATTTATTTATACTTATATTTAAGATTTTATACATATATAGCTATAGGCAAAGCTTGAATAGCTGGACCTTGTATACTTGTAATAATGTTATTTAAAGTTATAATATCATTATCGTTCAGTAGTTTTAAATGGGGAGTTATAGATTTTAAAAACTTATTGTAATAACCACTCATTCTAGTTTTTCTAAGCAAATCAATCTTATCTTGACTCTGTGCTATTTTAACAACCTTGCACAAAATTTTACAATTACAATAGGCCATATCATACATATATGGGTTTTCCTCAGAAAAATTATTTGTATTTACAGTTAATACTCCACTACAATTTTTTAGTCTTACTACAATATCTCTAGTATTATAACTGTTTAAATTTTCATTTAAATTTTTTAATTCTTTTAATACTACATTATAATTATTCATAAAGTGACTTTCATCTAATTTACTTTTTTCTTGAAGTAAATCATCTAATTTATTAACATCATAGCATTCCATAGTGTCTATTATACAACTTAATTGAGAAACTATACATATAGTATCCATATTAGCTTCAAACTCTACATAATCTCCACAATCTATATTATTATTTATAATATCTTTTTCTGTGATTTGTTTTATCATATTTTGGTTCATCATCATATTTTTTAAATTATGAAACAAATGAAAAGTAGTATATATTTTAGTAATTCCAAATTCTCTTATATTAGTATTTTTCCCATCTAAACTTCCCATAATATTAGATTCATCACTTAAAGAATTGCATTTGATTGATAAGCTTTCTTTATCCTTATTACATATGCTTTTTTCTCTGTTATGAAATTTATTTTTCTTTTTAGAATAAGTATCTTCATTTCTACAGCGTTTCTCCATCCCTTTTTGCAATCTAACAGAATCTGTTTTATCTGTAATATACTTTATACTTGTACTTTGTAAATATCCATTTATTAAAATAGAATGTAAATCCTGAATTAGCATCTTGTTTAAATAAATAGGCATGGATATCATAGGCTATCCTCATCCTTTAAATTATTTATACTATATATAATATTAATATACTATAATTTAGTTTACATATATGATGTCCTTAAAAAAATTATGCTTTAGCCTAATGCACATCTATTATTTATAAATTTTACTAAATTAAATAAGTTTTTGTCTATTATTTATCTGGTGCATAATAATAATTTGTAACTATTTGAGTAGATATATTATCCTCATCACCATAATAGTTTGAATTTATTTCTGGATTATTCTTTAAATCCAAACTATTTAATTGTTCTTTATTACCTCTTATTTTATTATTTTTAGTTTTCAAATAAACTCACTCCTTTTTAAATAGTTTTTTATTTTTAATAAAATTTTATTCATCATAAATTATATATATTTCCATCAACATAAGGTGATTTTTAAATATATTTTTCAAAAGTCCTGCATATTTTATTAATTTATTTGTATTTTTTTTATTATATCAAAAGTTTTTTAATTTATATAATATAAATTAAAAAAGATTAAAATAATATTAATATCTACTGTAATTTTTAAAACCTTATTACAGTATAATCGTAATATATAGATATTTTAAAATTACATTTATTTATTATAGTATAATTTTAGATTTAAAATACTTTTTGTCAAAAAAAGAAATATAGTTATTATTTATCTTTAATGTAAATCTATTGATTTTTATAGCAATTAATAATATTATTATAATTGAGTTGTTAAAGATGTATGACTAGTCTGTCAATTAGATAAAAGAATAGATTTTCATTTAATTTAAATTAATATTTATTCTTTTTATTATATTTTGTTATATATTAAGTTTTTAACTTAATCATATATGTTTTAACATTAAATTTTAAATAAGGGGGGTCTTATTAAATGGCAAAAACTGAAAATTCAAAACATCCTTCAGGTCTTTATATCTGTGGGATGACAGTTGCTTGGGAAAGATTTTCATTTTATGGTGTAAAATCTGTACTTATTCTTTTTTTAGCAACTCAAATTATTAAAGGGGGCTTTGGCTTAAGCAAAGCGGATGCAGCATCTTTGGTATCCACTTACGCAGCACTAACTTATTTAGCACCAGTAATAGGTGGCTGGATTTGTGACCGTTATCTAGGAGCAAGATACTGCGTAGTATTAGGTACTTTATTAATGGCTGCTGGTAACTTTGTTCTTTTCCTAAATCAAGGGAAGTTTGGGGTCTATGCAATGATTATATTAGTAACTATTGGTACTGGTTTTTTTAAAGGAAATTTAAATACAATGGTTGGTCTTTTATATGATCAAAATGATTCTAGAAAAGATGGTGCATTCTCAATTATGTATTCATTTACAAATATAGGTGCTATGTTTGGACCTCTTTTATTTGGACTTTTTGCAGATCAAATATTTTCTACAAAAGTTAATGGAGAAATAGCTCATTATGGATACAAAGCTGTTTTCTTAGGTGGAGCTATAGCCTGTCTTCTATCAGGTCTTTCCTTTGCCCTTGGTGTTAAAAAGACAATGGGGGATTCTGGTAAGATAGCAGCTGCCAAACTCGCTCCTTCTACAACAGGTGCGGATAATAAAAAACAATCAACTGCACCTTTAACAAAAGCTGAGAAAAATAGAACTATAGTTATATTTGTATTAACATTCTTTTCTATATTCTTCTGGACAGCTTATAATCAGGCCTCTACGTCTATAGCTCTATATACTAGAGATTTTATAGATATGAATATAGGAAGCTTTACTATGCCAGTACCTTGGCTGGATTCATTTAATGGATTTATGTGTGTTATATTAGGACCTATAATGTCCGCTCTTTGGATTAAACTTGAAAATTCTAAAAAAGGTGATTTAAACATAACACAAAAAATGGCTCTTGGCTTTGTACTATTAGCTGTTGGTTTTGTATTTATGATCTTTGCAGTATTACAAAGAGGCGGTTCCGCTGACCCTGCAGTAAAGGCTAGTGTAATTTGGGTATTATTATTTTATGTATTACAAACTACTGGAGAAATGTGTTTCTCACCAATTGGAAACTCAATGGTTAATAGACTTGCACCTCCTAAATATGCTTCTGTATTAATGGGAGTTTGGTTCTTAAGTACTTTTGCAGCTAACAAGTTAGCCGGATACGGCCAAGCGTTCATAGATAAATTAGGCCCATTACAAGTATTTATAGCTATTCCTGTAGCTCTTATTGCAAATGCTGTAATAATATTTGCACTTAATAGAAAATTAACTAATATGGCAGAACAATTTGATTAATATAAAAGCCCCACATTTTATTGTGGGGCTTTTATTATTATTGAATTTTTTTCTTTAATATTCCTAAAGCCAACATTCCTATCAAAGAACCTATGACTAGTGCTACAAAATAGCCAAATGGATTACTTATATATAACAGGTAATACAAATATTCCACCATGTGGAGCTCTTAAAGAACACCCAAAATCTATAAATAAAGCTCCTGCAGTTATTGATTATTTGCTAAGGAAGCTGTTCCAAATACATAGGCTACCTTTAGAATGTCATTAATTAGTAAACCACTTAATTTTAAAATCATATTATAATATGCTTAACTAATTTTATATTTAAATAAATCAATCTTACTTTATAGTATTTGGTTTAATATCTCTTTTACTTTTTCTTTACTAGCTAAGCCTTCTGAAAATGCACTAGCACTACCAGTAGCTAATCCCATTTTGAAGGCCTCCTCTAAATTATTATTTTTTAAATATCCTGATATAAAACCTGCTACCATGGAGTCTCCAGCTCCTACAGAATTTTTTAAAACTCCCTTAGGTACTCCACTTTTTATTACTTCTCCTTTAGATGAAATAAATATTGCTCCATCTCCTGCCATGGAAATAAGAACATTTTCCGCTCCCATCGTCTGTAATTTTCTACTATAACCTATTATTTCTTCTTCATTTTTAATTTCTACACCAAACAATTCTGACAACTCATGGTGATTAGGCTTAATTAAAAATGGTTTATATTTTAATACCTTTAATAAAAGTTTTCCAGTGGCATCCACTACAAATTTTATATTTTTATCTTTAAGTCTTTCCATTATAGTTTCATATATATTCTCTGGAAGAGTTTTAGGAATACTTCCCGCAAGTATCAAAAAATCTCCTTCTTTTAGATTATCTAATTTATTAAACAATTCATCTAAGTCCTCAGCATTTATAGAAGGTCCTGTTCCATTAATCTCTGATTCTTCCTTTGATTTTAGCTTTACATTTATTCTAGACATTCCATTTTTTAATCTAATAAAATCCGTTTTACATCCAAAGGATCTAACTCTTCTTTCTATTTCCTCCCCTGTAAAGCCAGCTATATAACCTAAAGCTATATTTTCTACATCTAAATTATTTAAGACTATAGAAACATTTATTCCCTTACCGCCTGCATAAATCTTCTCATAGCTTGTTCTATTTAAATTACCTGTTTTAAAATCATCTACCTTAGCTACATAGTCTAAAGCTGGATTAAAAGTAATAGTATAAATCATTATATTGTTACCTCCACTATTCTTGTTAAATTCTTGTATTTATCATCTAAAATTCTTGTTGTAATTATAGTAGCTTTACTAATATCGCCAAAGGTTACAGAGCTTATTTGATCGAACTTAGAATCATCAGCTAATACATAAGCATTTTTAGATCTTGTTACCACCTCTTCCTTAACTAAAGCTTCTCTAATATCAGGAGTTTTATCCATTATATTTTTCATTTAAAATACCATTTAATAATATATTCATCAAATCTACCATGGCTTGTTTCATAGTAATATTATTATTAGTTAAAAATTTATAGTCTAAAAATGTATCACTAACTTTTTCTAAAATTAAACTTACTATATTTATATTTATATTTTCTCCTATTACCCCTTGATTTTTACCTTCTTTTAAAATTTTTTTTACTAAATCTATTTTAAAATCTTTAAACTCTTGAATTTTTTTAAATTCCTCAGGATAGAATTTATAAGCTTCATCCAAAATCCTTACTGGTAATTTATATTTATGATAAGAATAAATTATATTATATAATTTTTCATCTAAAGGCATTTTCTTTTCTAATAATTCTAAAGTGCTTTTTTTATCACTATCTATTATTTCATTAAAATATTGACTTATTAGATCATTCTTACTTTTAAAATACTTGTATATGGTTTTTTTACTTATTTTAAGATCATAGGATATATCATCCATAGTAAATTTTTTCAACCCATATAATTCTATATTTTTAGAGGTTATATCTAGTATGTTTTGTTTCATTATTTTATTCTCCTTTATGTAAATGGTATATAATATATCATTTATTTTGTATACTAAAGGTTTTTTAATTAAGTATTTTTTCTTTATATTATACATCTATTAATAAAATTTTTCATTTTATGCTATAGTATCTAAAAACAATAACATTTCCCTAATTACAGCGTTTAAGCATAATTATCCCTAGAACACAAACTATTATAAGTAAAATCAATGCTATTTTTTCATAATTTACCCATAGAGCTGCCATAATAACTGAGCCAACAAAAGACCCTATATATTGAAAACTATTAACTATACCATTAGCTGTACCCCTATAGCTTTCCTCTGCTATTTCATTGGCAAGGGATGGTACTAATGTACATATACATATATATCCTGTCATAAATAATATAGTTCCTACTAATATAAATGTAAATGAACTTTTGTTAAAATAAAAAATCACACCTAAAGCAGTAACAGCAAAGGATATAATTAATAGCTTTATTCCATAACCCTTTTCTGAAACTCTTACAGCCCATGTCATAAAAGCTATAGCTATAAGAACTGAAGGCATAAATATTTTCCACATACCATCAATACCTGTAATACTTTCCAAATACTGTGGTAAAGCAAAAAATACTGCTGCCATTATAAAATTATTTAAAAAAGCTGCTATATTTAATTTTACAAATATATTATTGTCTAATAATATATGAAAAACTTCCTTAATGTTAATATTATTTTTAGAATATCCTTCTTTAGAATTAGTTTCACTTTTATGATGAGATTTTTCTTCTTTTAAAAATACTAATATTATAATCCAACTAAATAATATTAGCAAAGCACAATATAAGAACATATTATTTACAGATACATACCTATGTATTATAGGTCCTAAAGCAAAGGAAGCTGTAGCTGCAAAGCCCAATATAATCCCAACTATACTTATAGCTCTTGTTCGTTTCTCACAATGTACACTGCTAGAAATCCAAGAATATCCTACTGCAATTATAGCACCACTTCCCTGCAGGGCTCTAGCAATTATTAATAAATAAATATTTTTTGCAAAATAAGCCAATAATAGTCCTATAATTACTTGCATAAGCCCTATTAAAATAACTTTTTTATTCCCAAATTTATCACTAAAAACACCAAAAGGTATCTGAAAAAAAGCTTGCATAAGACCAAATATACCCAATGCTACACCAGCTAATACTGGAGTACTATAAGCTAAAGTTTTGCTATAAACAGATATAAAGGGCATAACCATAGTCATAGCCATCTGCCTTATACCTAAGGCAAACCCTAGTGTACATATAAACATTAATTCTTTTTTTGAAAACACATTCTTTTTCATAATACACCTCTCACATTAAAATTTACCAAAGAAACTAAATTGGTTTTTTAAGTTTCTGACATAAGCTTAATACTTCCCCTCCATGATTGTCAAGAATAATTTTTTTACCGTATACTTCTAAATTACTACTTGTATTTAAATTATATAAAATTTACTTAACATTGAAATTAGATTAAAAATATTAATTTATATTTAAAAAACCTTTATTTTAAAAATTTATGTAATCTTCACTTAAAATTTTTTAATATAGATAAATAAATCTTTATTTTTCAGACTTTGACTTTCTTTGACTTTAGATTTATCATATACATATAAACTTAATAATATTAATTAACAAGGAGGAGTTAAAGAATGTTTGATATGATACCTTTTAGAAAAAACAGTATAAACAAAAAAGATGACTTCTTTTCACCATTTTTAGATACTTTCTTTAATGATGAGCTCTTTTCACTAATGACTAACTTACAGGGTAACTTCAAAGTGGATTTAAAGGAAACAGATGAAAATTATTTAATAGAAGCAGATCTACCTGGAGTAAAAAAAGAAGATATAGCAGTAGAATTTGTAAATAATTATCTTACAATTACTGCAAAAAAAGATTCTTCTATAGAAAATAAAAAAGAAAATTTTGTTAGACAAGAAAGATATTATGGAGAATTTAACAGAAGTTTCTATATAGATAATGTGGATGAAAATAATATAGAGGCTTCCTTTGAAGATGGGGTTTTAAAAATTAATTTACCTAAATTAGATAAAGAAAATTTAAATAGGAAAAGGATCGATATTCAGTAAAAATATAAACAGCCTCTTGCAATTAATCATAAAATGATAGGTTATTTTTATAATAACAAGTATAACTAAAGGAGTGCTATAAAAAGTACTCCTTTACACTTATATATACGATTTGTAATATAGAAAAGAAACCTTCTCATACTATACATAATAAACAGTAAAAAAGCTATCTTATCTCGTTTTTTATTTTTCTCCCATTGCACATAACCAATTTTTCTCTTCTAAGGTTTCTATGGATATCTTCTTATATCCCGCTTTTTCTAATAAGTTTTTTATATAATTCACACTATATATTTTCATACCTGGTACTTTTTTTAGATATTCTTCATTTCTTTCTTTAAATTTTTTACTGGTATAACTGGCATTTACTATAATAAATTTTCCTGAAGGTTTTAATACTCTTCTTACTTCTTTAAAACTATCTAATAAATTTGGCCAAAAGTATGTAGTTTCTACTGCAGATATAATATCAAATTTATCATCTTCAAAGGGCATTTTATCTACACTACCATGAATAATCTCTACTTTCCCCTTTTCTATTAAATCTTTGTTATATTTTTTAGAAAAATTTACACAATCTAAAGAATAGTCCATACCAAAAACTTTTCCTTCTGGAACTTTATTAGAAAGTCTATTTACAGTTCTTCCTCCTCCACAACCTATATCTAATATGATATTACTATCTTTTGCTTTAAGTTTATCAAGTCCCCAAGTAGTTACTTCAAAGTGTTCTTTATTCATACTTTTTGCAATAAATTTACCCATCATTCCTTTAGGTCTTCTAAATTGTCCATAAAATTTATTTATTAAATTTTTCATAGTGTACTCCTTTCTATAAAAAAATTGTATTTTTACAATAATCAAGTAATTTTCAGATTCCCATAGTAGAATATTAAAAGATGCAGAAATTTTAAAAGCTAGAAAAGAAGGCATGTGGACTTATTATAGTATCACCAATAATAAAATTTTAGATATTATATCTATGATTGAAAATTTAAAATAAATTTTTTAAATACACTTTAAATATTAACAGCCCCTATTCACTTATAGAGGCTGTTTTATAATTTTACAAAATAAAAGTAATCTAAAAATTTAACTTCTATATTTTATATATATTTTTAAGTTACAAATAAATTATATTCTTAAATTATTGTAATTTATATCTTGAACTTTTGTTAAGTTAAAAGATGTAGTTTTTTCTTCTTTATCAGTACCAAAAATATTATCGAAGAAATCTCTAATCCCTTTCCATATTTTTCCAAAGAAACCTTTCGCTTCTTCACTAGTTACAACATCTTTTAATTTATTGCTAACCTGATTTAGCTGATCTTTTATTTGTTTAAAATCTAAATCTAATCCATTTATCTTATCCATTAAAGCTGTTATTTTTTGCATGTCTTCATCACTTAATTTATAATCATACTTATTAGTTGCATCTTTTACTATATTTTTTATTTCTTTTTCTGTTTTTGGTTTTTCCTTAACAACCTCTTTTTTAACTTCATTTATTAAGTTAGCTGCTTCATCTTGTCCTATTTTTTCTCCTAGGTTACCAGTAACCACCATTTCTTCATTGGCTACTTTCTTCTTCTCTTCATCTATTTTTTTACCGCCTTTACTACTTTCAAATCCCTTTAATATACCTGTAAGAGCCGCTGTACCAGATACGTTAAAAGGTGATCCTACTTTAACATTGGCATTTTCTACTCCTGCTGTTATTAAAGCATTTCTAATCATACTCTCAGTAACCCAATATATATTATGGGTAGATATGTTTAATCCACCTTTGTCTGTAGGTTCCACATAGGCACAAGATATAGATTTCGTTCCTATTTGTTTTCTTGTAGCCACCCCAGCTAAATACTTATCTTCTTCTTCTTTGTTAACTTCCATTACATTAGCTTCTTTTCTAGTTACTCCAAAATATTTAAGCATTTCTTCCTTTTGTTCATTAGTTAAATCTGCTCCTAATGTGACAACTTTAAAAGCATCTGCATAAACTTTATTGGCCGAAGAAGCAGATATTATTAAAGAAAAAGTAAACACTAAAACTAATAATTTACTAATCACTGTTTTGCATTTCATATTTTCAGTCTCCTTTATACTTTATGTGTAGTGATATATAAATCTATACTGTTAATTTCATAAATAGGATAGATTTATATTATCATCATATATTATACTACATATCCAAGTATAAAAAAGTATAAATATAGTTACAAATTACTTATAATTTTATTAACTTTTTATTATAAATTAAGATTAATTTTAGACTTTATTGGAAAATTCATATATTATATAATTAAGCAAAGTTTAATTATATAGTATTTATGACTATTTAAGTTACAGACTTATGTATAAAGGAGATTTGTTTTATGAAAAAAATTTTTATAGATACAGAAACTACAGGTTTAGAACCTGGTGAAATTATACAACTTACTTATTGTGTTTGTGATATAAACTCAAAGGGAGAGGAAAGAGTTTCCTTTTCTAAAAACTTCTTTTTTGATGTAGATTATATTGAAGAGTCTGCGGAAGCCATTCATGGTTTTAGTGTAGAAAAATTAAAAATTTTATCTAATGGTAAAAAATTTAAAGATTTAGCTTCAGAAATTAGCTCTGATTTAAAGGATGGAATATTTATAGCTCATAATGTTAATTTTGATAGAAAATTTGTTACTGCTGAATTTAATAGATTAGATGATATAAATTGGATTCCTAAAGAATTCTTTTGTACCATGGAATATTTTAAACCTATTGTTAAAGCAACCACTAGAACGGGCAAACTAAAAAAACCTAGACTAGAAGAAACTGTTGATTTTTTAAACATAGATAAAAAAGTAGTTCTAAAGGGAGCTAAAAAACTTTTTAATTGTGATGATGTTGGATTTCATGATGCTAGATATGATGTAGCTGCTCTTGTATCTTGTTATTATAGAGCTAAAAAATTAGGATACTCTTAATTAAGTTAACTCGTACTTTTCAAATAACTCTGAAATAAAATTTTAAGGGATACAGGTTATTTAGTATCCCTTAAAGTTTATTGATAATAAAAATATTTTCCCCTTTATTAGTGATCTAGTAAGTTGGACTTAACTTTCCTTAAAAGCTTCTCATAGAATATATAGCCAAACAAGCCACCTAGTGTATTCAATATTACATCATTTCATTTATATCAACAGTTCTTATACTTCCCCAATAAATTGCTATATATTGAAAACATTCAATAAATAAAGATGTAAAGAACAAATAGTCAATGTAATTTTAAAATTTCTAAACATTTTCCTTAATAAAGGTAAAAAAATTGATAATGCTATTAAAAGCGCTATATTTCCCATAATATTTAGCATATTAATCTTTTAGTACAAATATTTTTAGGATTATTTAAAACCTCCAAAACGGAACCAGCTTCTACAATTTCACCCTTACTCATAACTAATATTTTATCTGAAATCTTCTTAGCTAAATTTATATCATGGGTTATATAGAGCATAGAAAATCCATTTAAGTTTTGCAATTGCTTTAATAGTCTTAATATATTAGCCTTAGTGGATGGATCTAACATAGAACTTATTTCATCTGCTATTAAAAGAGTAGGTTCCATTATAAGTGCCCTTGCTATTGATACCCTTTGTCTTTGCCCTCCACTTAATTCATTACATTTTTTATTTACAAAGGATTTTTCTGTAGATAATTGTACTTTCTTTAAAACTTGTAAAGCTTTATTATTTCGCTCTTCAACTGATCCATCTTTTATTATATCCAAAGGTTCTCTTATAGCCTCCATTATAGTAAAGGAACTATTGATAGCAGACATAGGATCTTGGAATATAATTTGTATACCAAATTTTCTTGAAGTAAATTTATTACCTTCTAACTTTTCATTATTAAAATATACCTGACCTTCATCTGGCTTTAATATTCCAGATAGTATGTTTGCTAAAGTACTTTTACCAGAACCAGATTCACCTATTAAAGATACTATTTCACCACTTCTTATGTTTATATCACAATAATTTACCGCGGAAACTTTTTTATATTTAGTTTTATAAACTTTTTTTAATGAATGTGCTGTAAGTAAATTTACTATTCCACCTTTATTACAGCATATCTTTCTCCTATCTGATATTTCAGATAGATTAGGCTTTTTTTCTCTACACAAAATACCTCTTTGAACACATCTACCATAAAAAGCGCATCCTTTTTCTTCCGAAACTTCCTCATTAGGTATTCCCCATAAATCTCCAAAAGGATTTATTTCTATAGAAGAATTTATTATACCTCTGGTATAGGTATGCATCGGATTATTTATTATTTCTTTTGTGTACCCCTCTTCTAATAGGTTTCCCTTATATATAACCTCTAATTTTGTTGTTAATTTATCTATAACATATAGATCATGAGATATTACTATCATTGTCATATTATTTTTATTTTGCAATGCCTTTAAAAGCTTTATTACTTCATTTTTACTTATGTTATCTAAAGCACTAGTAGGCTCATCTACTATTAAAACTTCTGGCTCACAAGCTAATGCCATAGCTATAAGAACTTTTTGTCTCATTCCCCCGGATAAATTATGAGCATATTCTTCTCCGATATCTTCACTTAGTCCTACCATTTTCAATAGATTTTTTACTTTATTTAAAGCTTCTTTTTTATCAATATGTGAGTGTTTATAAATAGTTTCTAATATTTGTTCCTTTATATTTAAAACTGGATTTAATACTTCTGAACTATTTTGAAAAACTAGAGCTATTTTATCCCATCTATATTCATCTTTTTCTTCATCTTTTAACTTAAGTATATTTTTATATTTGTATATAATCTCACCCTGTACTTTAGAATTTGCTTTTAAAAGTCCCATTATAGCCATAGCTATAGATGTTTTACCGCTACCAGATTCTCCTATAACCCCTATGTTTTCTCCTATTTTTAATGTAAAAGAAACATTATCTACTGCTTTATATAACTTTTCATTTTCATAATAAACAGATAAATCTCTTACTGTTAACAAGTCTTCCAATAAAATTCCCTCCAATTGATATGTAATATATTAAAAATTTTCTATCTCTTTTCCTATAAAAGCAAAGGATAGTACCAAAATAATAATAGAAAGTAAAGGTGCTGTAATCCACCATTTCCAATAATTCGTAAAGTATATACCATCAAAATCTATGGCATGATTTAAAATCATTCCCCAACTTTTAGAAACAGGATCTCCTAATCCTAAAAAAGATAAGGAGGATTCTGCTATTATTGCTTTACTTATTATTTTTACCATACTAATGCTCACTAAGGGGAAAATCTGAGGTAATATGTGCTTTCTTAATATATGAAAAAAGTTTGCCCCACAACTTTTAGCGAATTCTATATAGTTTTCACCTTTTATAGATATAACCTTAGATCTTATTATTCTAGCAGGTCCTACCCAAGAAAATATACTTAATACTATTATTACATTTTTTAAATTAGGTCCAAAAAAAGCAGCAAGAACTATCATAACAGGAAGCTGTGGTAATACTAACATTAAATCTGTAAATCTCATTAAAAATTTATCAACTAATCCTCCATAATAACCTGAAATTATTCCTACAAAACTACCAAAAGCACCAGCTAAAATAGCTGTAGATATACCTAAAGTTATACTTATTCTTCCTCCATAACAAATTTGTGACCATATATCTATCCCTAAATCATCTGTACCTAAAATATGCTCTATTGAGGGAGGAATTAAGGAACTGGCACTAGGAATATTATAAGGATACTTACATAACAGGGGACATAAAATAGCTATACTTATAAAAATAAGTGCAACTAAAAAGGATAATTTACCCATACCAGAACATTTTTTAAAAATTTTACAATACTTTTTCATACGCTATCTCACCCTTGGATCTAATTTTTTGTAAAACATATCTGAAATCAAATTCATAAAAATAACCATAAAAGTAACTATTAAAAATATGCCTTGTATAAGAGGATAATCTCTTACACAAACTGCTTCTTTCATAAGTTTTCCAAGTCCAGGATAATTAAATACATTTTCAACTAATATAGCTCCCCCTACTATAGATCCTAAACTTAAAAATACTTTGGTTATTATAGGTAAAATAGAATTCCTAAGGATATGTTTAAATATAACTGTTTTGCTGCCAAGTCCTTTACTCTTTGCGGTTTTTATGTATTCTTTAGATATAACAGAAATAGCACTACTTCTTGCTACAAGATAAAACTCTCCTAACTTAGATATAGTTAACGTTATAATTGGTAATGCTGCATGATAAATTATATCTAGAAATTTATCCCCAAGGGAACTATAATCTTTAAAATCTGTTACAGCTCCAGAAAGAGGAAACAAATTTAATTTTCCTGCTAAAATAAATAAAAAAACTATACCTAATAAAAAACCAGGTATTTCAGATAAAGTCATAAAAAAGCCATATAATATCTTATCTAATCCTTTATTTTGATTAAAAGCTGATAATGTTCCTATAAGAGTACCTAATACAAAGCTTATAAATATAGAACTAATAACCAGCATAAAAGTCCACTTAAATCTAGCTTTCACTATATTTTTAACAGTATCATTGTAATAAATACTATATCCTAAATTACCTTTGCATAAGTTTTGAATGTAAGCTAAATATTGATTGCTTAAAGGTTTATCTAATCCATAATAGGCTTTATACTTTTCTATCTGTTCTTCTGAATAAGCTGATATTTCTGTTCCATTGTCTCCAGATAATATAACAAAAGGGTCCCCAGGCATAAGCCTAGGGATAAAAAAATTTAATGTAAGTATAATTACTATAGTAACCACATACTCTAGAATCTTTATAAACTTACTATTCATAATATCAACTTCCCTTATTTCCTTTGTAAGTAAGTTAATTTACTATGAGATACCACAAAGTGATCATACATATTCATATATCCATCATATTTATCAGTTTTGTGCACTGATATAGAAGATGTATTTATAATAGGTATCATAGGTATTTCTTCCGCTATTTTTTCTTGAAGCTGAAATACTATTTCTTTTCTCTTATCTGGATTCATTTCCTGCATTTGTTTCATACAAAGTTTATCTATTTCTTCATTTCTATATCCTGGTATACCATTTATAACACTGCCACCGCTTTTATCATTATTTGATTTGTAAAGTTCTCTTAAAACATCAGCATCTTTGCCCCAACCACCATGTTCAGTTATTATAGTTTCATAGTTTCCTGACTTTACCGCTGCATCTCTACTCTTCATATCCATACTTTTAATATTAACTTTTATTCCTGCTTTTTCTAATTGTAATTTTAAAAGTTCTGCCATTCTTAAATTATCCTTTTTATTTGAAACAATAATTTGGAAATTTATATTTTTTTCTTTTAAAAGTTCTTTAGCCTTTTCTACATTATAATCATATTTTTTTATATCTTTGTTATACCATATATGTTCCTTTGGTATATAAGCTGCACTTCCTTCTGTTCCTATTCCTCTCATAACTTTATCTATTATTTCTTTTTCATTTATAGCATAGGCTATGGCTTGTCTTACATTTCTATCTTTAAATTCTGGATTTCTATCCATATTTAAACATAATCTATACCCAAAGAAATTATGTCCCTTTATCAATTTATATTCTTTGTTATTTTCATATTTTTTAGCTATATCTGGTTTAACACTTTCTACTAAATCTATATCCCCTTTTTCAAAAGCAAGTATAGGATCACTTACTGGAATAAATTCTATAGTTTTAACATTTTGTTTTGGTCCCCAATAATCTTTAAAAGCAGTAAATTTATAAGAACCTCTTTCTTTATTATAATCCTCTAACATGTATGGACCACAACCTATAAAAGCTTCCTTACCATCAAATTTTTTAGGATCCTCTACCTTTTCCCAAATATGTTTTGGTATTATTCTAGTAGTTCCTAAGTTTTCTAAAGAAGCTGCATTTACTGTATTAACTGTTATTTTGATATAGTTATCTTTGAGCACTTCTACCTTATCTATAAAACATTTTTTACCTATGTATATACTTTTGCTTACTGGTGGATGTTTTTTGTAATAATCAAAGGTAAATTTAACATCCTCTGGAGTAAAATTCTTCCCATCTTGCCATTTTACTCCCTCCCTTATTTTAAACAAATATTCCTTACCATTGTTTTTTATCTCCCATTTTTCTGCAAGCCATGGTATAATTCCCTTTTCATCCTTTTCTATAAGAGAATCATATATTAAATTAGTCTTAGACGTTCCTGGACCTCTAGGATATGTTCTATATGGATTTGGTTCTCCCCAATCTCCCCCTTCTAATTTAAGGCTTACATCTCTTTTTTTTGTTTTATTATTTGCATTTGTAGTTTCTTTTGCTTTTTTATCTCCTCCACAACCTGTAAACAAAAAGCTTATAGCTATTAGCATTGTAAATACTAACAACATACTCTTTTTAGATAACCTTTTCATATTAGCCCTCCTACATTACTATAAACAATCTCATATTAATCTGTATTTATTTTTTAACTAAATAATACAATCTATTATTCCTGTTAAAAAAATTTATTATTAAATACTATACTTATCTTATTATTGACTTTACAAAATAGATCTAAAGAACCCTTGAATATTCTTTAAAACAATCAGAGCAAACCATTTTTCCATCCATTATTCTTATTCTATGTTCTGCGGTACTTTCTTTACAGATTTCACAGGTAATGTTTTTAAATAATTTAGCTCTTTCTGGTAAGGAGTAACTAGGTTCTTTGAATTGGAAAAGTTCCTTATAATCTTCATTTAATATGTAATTCATATATTCATTTCTATCTTCCCTTTTTTCCTTAGGACTAAATATTATTCTTATTGCCTCCCCATTTTTTCTATTAAAAAAAGAGAAAGCCATCTTTCCAGAATCCTTATGAATAATATTACCTTTTCCTAAGGAGCAACCTAATAACACTTGTATTGCATCTACTCCACAGGCATCATTTTCTGTAACACAAACTATTTCTTCATCCTCTGAAAATTTTATATTCATAGTTTCTATAGCTGCCTCTGCAGCTTTGTAGCCTATGGCTAGCCCAGGACAAGAATGCCCATGAAAATTTGTGCATTTTTCCCATAATCCTTCTTTCATTTTTATACCTCCAAAAATATTATTATTTACTAATTGAGCACTTTACTTCGTTAAAAACACAATATAAATGAACATATTGTGTTTTACTTTGAAGGTGCCATATAAAAATAGATTTGATTTTATATTTGTGGTATAAAAATTAACTCTATTTTATATAGCCCCTTTTAATCATGAAAATTCTCAATTATCCCATAAATACTTAATAGCAATTAATATGCCAAGAACATAAATAATAGTAAATGTGCATTTGCCAATAAAATCATTAAATTTATTCTCAAAATGACACTTCTTTTGTTTCATTTTGATATTTTTATCACTTTGATACATTTTTATCTTATTTTTCCTAAATTTCGTCATATTTCTTTATTTTTTCTTATTTATATTTTATACTATACTTAATAAAAACATTATTAACTTTTGTACAGTTTCCTTAATAAGAAATGTAACTATATATACCACGATTAACATTAATTATTATTCTCAAGAGTATTTTAAATACCTGTAGCTAAATATTTATCTAATAGACTTATGGAAAAAAGTCTATTAGAATTGTTAATTGTAAAATTTATTGAAAAGGAGAATGAAGTATGGATCCAATAAACTTAAAGCCTATTGGATATGTAAAATCGCCCTTTAAAAGTCTTGAAGAAATACCTCCTCAAAGTATTTATGCAAAGGATGAAAAAGCTACAATAGAAATAAAAGAAGATTTGGTAGATGGGTTAAAAGATTTAGACAAAAATTCGCATATAATAATTCTTTTTTATTTTAATAAATCTAAAGATTTTAATCTTATAACAAAAACTCCTTGGAGTGATGAAAAGAAAGGTGTTTTTTCTACTAGATCACCTAAAAGGCCTAATGCTATAGGCTTATCTATAGTAAAACTAATAGAAATAAATAATAATAAAATAATAATTGAAGGGGTGGATATGTTAGATGGCACCCCTGTATTAGATATAAAACCCTATTCAGACAAACTAAATCCTTAATTAGATAAAAGATTTCATATTCGTTATAATAACGAATATGAAATCTTTATCTAACAATAACTTTTTTTATTGATCTTCTTTATATATACTTTCTACTACTTCTAAGTATAGATGGCTGTGCTCCTTTTCTTTGTACTGCAATGGCTGAAACCTTATTCCCAAATTTAACAGCTTCTAATAAGGATTTAAGCATAATATTCTCTGAATTTATTTTTGTACTTAATGCACCTATAAAACTATCTGCTACTGCTTGATTGGCACCCTTTCCCCCAGGTATTTTTTCAAAGGAGTTGCATAAAAACATCTTAAAATTTTAAAAGTTCTTCAATTTCCTCCTCTGCCATATTGGATAAAAGAACTTCCTCTCCTAGATTTTTATCTATTACCTTATCTATAATTTCTTTCTTTTTTTGTTGTATTTTATATATTTTTTCTTCTATAGTTCCTTTAGCAATAAGTCTTATAACCTCTACAGTTTTCTTTTGACCTATTCTATGGGCTCTATCTGAAGCTTGGTCTTCTACTGCTGGATTCCACCAAGGATCAAAGTGAATCACTATATCTGCTGAGGTTAAATTTAACCCTGTTCCACCTGCCTTTAATGAAATTAAGAATATGTCCCCCTTACCATTATTAAAGTCTTTAACTAAACTTCCCCTTACATTAGCCTTTGTACTACCATCTAAATATAAATAGTTTATATTATTTGCTTTAAAAACTTCTGATATATTTTTTAATACAGAGGTAAACTGAGAAAACAATAATATCTTATGCCCCTCATTTATATTACTATTTACAATATCTAAAAGGGTTTCTATTTTTCCGTTACTCCCCTCATAATTTTCTATAAAAGTAGATGGATCACAACATATTTGTCTAAGCCTTGTAATTATAGATAATATTTTAATTTTGCTTTTATTAAATCCCCTTTCTTTTATTTCTTTATAAAATTCTTCTTTTGCACTTTCTGCAAAGGATGCATATACTTTTTTCTGCTCTTCTGTCATGCTAACTATTATATTATGTTCAATTTTAGGTGGTAGTTCTTTTATTACATGTTTTTTTAATCTTCTAAGAATAAAGGGTTTTATATGATTATTTAGCTCTCTTAAAGCTTCTTCATTTTTATCTTTAACAATGGGAGATTCATATTTAGCATAAAATCTTCTATAATTTAAAAGGTATCCTGGCATTATAAAGTCAAAAATGGACCAAAGCTCTGTTAGCGAATTCTCTATAGGCGTTCCTGTTAATGCAAAATAGTTATTAGCTTTTATACTTTTTACACTCTGAGCATTTAAAGATTGAGGATTTTTTATGTTTTGTGCTTCATCTAAAAAACAATATCTAAATTTAACTTTTTCATATTTATCAATATCTCTTCTTATAAGAGCATAGGAAGTTATAACTACATCTGATGCGTCTATAGCTTTTATATTTTCTTCTCTAGAATCTTTATCCCCTGATACTAGCGTACATTTTAAATCAGGTTGAAATTTCTTTATTTCATCTTCCCAATTATAAACTAGAGAAGTTGGGCAAACTACTAAAGAAGGCATAGGTTTATTCTTATTTTCCTCCACCTCGGATTTTATAAAAGCTATAGTTTGAAGGGTTTTACCAAGTCCCATTTCATCTGCTAATATTCCTCCAAACCCACAACTTGCTAAGGTTTTAAACCATTTAAATCCAAACCTCTGATAGGGTCTCATTATGGATTGAAGATTTTTAGGGACCTCATAATCTATATCCTTTATATCCCTTATGCTATTTACTAATTCTTTAAATTTCTTATTTCTCTCTACAAAATATATTTCTTTTTCTTTAAGAGAATTATCTATGTAAACTGCATTAAATTTTGGAAGGGTTACAACATCCTTTTTAAAATCTGAAGCTTTTATATTTAAATAATCTATTATACTGCCCATATTCAAAATTTCATCATTATTTAAAGGTATAAAGCCCCCATTTTTTAATCTGTAATACTTTTTCTTTTGTTTTACTGCATTAAATATATTAAAAAGCTCTTTTTTATCTACTCCTTCTATACTAAAACTAAATTCTAAAAGGTCTTCATTATTAAGTCTAACATTGGATTTATAACTAGAAGAATTATATACTTTTATGTTTTTAAATCCTTCTGAATAATATACTTCTGCACACTGCTGAAGTTCTTCCATACCCTGTACTAGAAAATCTAAAAGTTTTTCTTCCTCTTCAAGTTCATAACACTCCACCATTTTTTTAAAAGAAAATCTCTCTAATAAATTAGTGATCGCTTTTTCTTCTTCTATATTTCTAACTAGAACTTTATGGTCTAATCTATTATTATATTGAAAAGGGTTTAGTTTAACATCACCATATGTAAATATTATATCTACTGTTACTTTATCATCTTTTTTATCAAAATAAACAGTGCTTATTAATTCCTCCTCATAAAATCTTTTTTTAAATTCTTCTTCAATATATAAAGTTTTACTTATTTTCTTTAAGGATGGAATCACATAAGAGGCTATATCTTCACTAAAACTTTCGTCAAAGCTTATCCCTATCCCATCTTCTTTAGTAAAACCTTTAACAAATCCTTTATATAGATTAATTTGTTCTGAGGAAGGCTCATAAATTTTATCATTATAAAAAAAATATTCTTTAGTAATGGTACGAGGTAAACAACCTGTCTGTTTTAAAACTAATTTATCCTTTTCCTTTTGAAGACTAAATTCTAAAGGGAAATCCTCCCTTACAATGGAAACCCCTTTAAAATTTTCACCATCTAATTTTAATTCTATGGTATCTTTATCTATTATATTAAAAAATCCTTTAATCATAGTTTCTGAAATATAAGCTTTTTTACCATTTAAAAATGAACTTATATTTGAAAAATTTATATTTTTTGCAAGTTGGTCATATTCATATACTTCTAATAACATATTTATTATTTTTTCATCTTTTTCCGTAAATCTATGTACATATGGATTGAAAATAAAATTCTTTCCAAAAGCTAATTCATGTTTTTTTGTAATAGCTTCTAAAAATCCTCTCATATTTTTTACTACATAAAATTTATCCTCCCCCAACTTAAGTTCTAGTGATATATATCTCTCATTTGGTGTACTATCTATACATAGTTTATAACTTACAGATAAATTTTTGGGCTTTGTATCTATAGTTACTTCCTTTAAAAAATTTTCCTTTATTACCTCTATGAAGTCCCTTTTTCTTCTTTTTTCGCTTTCTTTTAAGATTATATCTTTTTCATTTATATATTTAATAAGAGTGGCTACAGAATGTTTGCAATTTATTCCCCAATATTTACATTCACAATTACTACTTATATAGGTACCACCCCTTAAAACTTTTATAGATACCTCATAGAAATCTTTACCTAAAGAAGATCTTACCCTAGATCTAATATTTAAATCACCATTTTTCTCATATGCTTCTATATATTCTACTTGATTATTAATATAACAATTCAATCCTCTTTCATAGATTTTTTCTCCTGCAGCTATTCTAAGGTCTTTATTTGTAATATTCACAAAAATCTTCTCCTTAAATATGTTTAAAACTTTTTATTTATATAAGTATTATACCACCTAGAAAACTTATATAAAATAATCTTACTTACCATTAAAAATAATCTTATTTCAAAAATACATATAATACTCATATTAATTTCACAATTATTGTAAATCATTATACTATTTTAGTATAATAATATTTTTTACAATAATTTTCTTTAATTTTATTTACATATTTTCTAGACACATAAAAAAAGACATATTAAAATAATACTTATAGAATAAAAAATACTGACATCTATAATAAGCTAGAAAATTATTTTATATTATAATTTTTTATCTATTCTTTTAAAGGAGAGTTGCTATGAAAAAATACAAACAAATATATATCGTCCTATCATTGACAGGTTCAAATTTTGGACATCTTATAAAGTTTTATACAAAGGAGCCTTACTCCCATGTTTCCTTAGCTTTTGATAAAGAATTAAAGGAAATGTATAGTTTTGGTAGGAAATATCCTAATAACCCCTTCATAGCAGGGTTCGTTAAAGAATCTTTGGACAAGGGTGCATTTCTTAAGTTTAAAAATGCTGAAT
Source organism: Clostridium sp. CTA-1 (assembly GCF_054768215.1). Lineage (NCBI taxonomy): Bacteria > Bacillati > Bacillota > Clostridia > Eubacteriales > Clostridiaceae > Clostridium > Clostridium sp. CTA-1. The sequence continues at coordinate 16,005 of NZ_BAAAAP010000019.1, read as the reverse complement.
GTACCATATATTCCTTAGATATTACGGAAAGTAACTATTATAAGTTAAAAGAAATAATTGAAAATTTTAAAGAGGAAAGTGATAAATATAGTTATAACCTTCTAGGTATATTAGGCCTAATAATTGGTTATCCATTAGAAACAAAGTATAAATATTTTTGTTCTCAATTTGTTTCTCATGTACTTATGGAATCCGGTGTACAATTATTTAATAAACCTCCTGGTCTTACAACTCCTCAAGATTTTAGAATATATGAAAATAAAAAAATTATATATAGCGGAAAGCTTAACGAATATAATAATTATGCTTACACCCTTTAGCAGAAAATAAACTATATTTTCAAAATTATAAAATAAGAAATATTGTAAATATGTTTTTTTAATATAGAGATTTTTTATAAAAATAAAATCCCTATTCAGTTATGACTTTGACATAACTAAATAGGGATAAACAAATATAAAAAATATTTTTATTAAATATTTTTCACTCCTAAATAAGTTCCATTCTCATCTATATATTTTACTCTATTTTCAAATTTAACCTTTGCCACTCCATCTACAAATTTTTCTGCTTTATCATAAATAGGTTTGATGATAAATTCACCTTCCTTATCTATATATCCCCATTTACCTTCTATTTCTACAGCTATTAAACCTTCAGTAATATCACCTACAGCATCAAACTTTAATGGTATTATCTCTGTACCCTCTTTATTTATAAAACCATATTTTTCTTCAAGACTTACCGCTGCAATACCTTCACAAAAATCAGCTACCCAATGATATTTTGTAGGTATAACTATCTCTCCATTTTTATCTATAAATCCATACCGTTCCATAAGTTCTACTGCAGCTAGCCCTTCTTTAAAAGTATGAGCTTCATAATATTTAGGCTTTATCGCCATATTTCCTGATTTATCTATGTATCCATATCTATCTCTTAACTTAACCGGAGCTAAATCTTCACTAAATTTTTTACCATAATCATAGTTAGCTTCTATAACCTTATTTCCTAGTTTATCTATATATCCTACCTTTCCTCCTGGTTGAACCATAGCTAAACCTTCACTAAAATCGCCAGCATCAAAGAACTCAGCCTTAATAGCAAAATCGCCTTTTTTATCTATATATCCCCATTTATATCCCAATTGTACCGCAGCTAAACCTTCACTAAAATCATTAGCTTCTTTAAATTGAGGAGCTACAACTATATTACCCCTAACATCTACATAACCTAATTTTCCTCCTTTATCTACTGCAGCCAATCCTTCTACAAAATCATAAACATCATCGTATTCAATATTAAGTATTTCATTCCCTTTTTTATCTATAAATCCAAAATAATCGTCTATAGCTACTACTGCTAACTCTCCTATGAATTCTTCAGCATAACTATACTTATTTTCTATACAAGTTTCGCCATTAGCATTAACATATCCATATTTACCCTTTGACTTTATTGGGAAAAGTTTTGTATCCATTGTCATATTTTTAAATCTCCTTTTTATATCTCCTTTAGCCTACTAAAGGAATTGTATTTGATTATTTTACATATAAATTATCTTTAGCTTCTAATAAGGTTTATTTAAAGGTAATATTCAAGCATTATAAGCAACTTCTTAGAGGTTTGGTTTCTTACCGAAATAGCTCTTATTAACCTTGTTTTTAGAAAATCTTATACTCTAATAGAAAATCCTTGTGCTTTTGAAATTTTTCATTCACAACCGCAGCAACCAATATACATAGCATAATTTTCATAATTTTAAAACTCAAAAATCTTATATTTTTTTATAAAAAGAGGTGAAAAGTTTTGTGTTATATTCGTAAAACAAAACTATATGCAGATATACTTACTTATTCTCGAAAAATTATACCATAAAATGAATTTTAAAACATCAAAATTATCAAGGTTCATTTTTCTATTAGAATTCTATTAGAAAATAAATTATTTTTACAATATTTTATTTATTCTGAATATTGACTTTTCTATGCATATATAGTATCATTTAATTAATCAATAGATAATATTTAATAAAAATTTTTCTTAAATTTAAAGTTCCTATCTATTGATAATAAAAAAGATTGGAGTGATTCCACCAAATAATTTAAACTTTATTCAATATTTTAAACTGTAGAAAGAAGAGGTATAGACCAATGGGAATTTAAACTTTAAAAATTATTTAAGTAAGTTCTAATTCAAATTATATATTCCCTGAAAAAATTATTTTATACTTTAAGTTTTCTATAATTAAATTAACCAGATATGTGTATATATTTGGAGTATTGAATTTGTTTAATGTTAAATTAGAAAAATTAGATTTATGTTTGCCTGTCGGTTGTAATTAAGATTTTAAATAAATTTTATAGAAAGGATGGTTGTTCATATTCAAATAGTTGAAAATGAGTTTATTAAATTAGAACTTACTAAGTAGCTAGTTTATATATGATAAGTACATATATAAACTAGCTACTATTATTTCTTTAGAATATTAAAGTCAATATAATAAATTCATATTTGTACTACATAAAAAAACAAAATAAATAAGAAGATTTGAAACCATGCTCATATTATTGAAAAACCCCATGGATTCCCATGGGGTTTTATAACACCTATTTAAATTTCAAATTTATTTACTACAGTATCTAATGTACTTGCTATTTCTTTTAAGTTTTCTGCAGTTTGAGCTATGCTTTCCATAGAAGCTGCCTGCTCTTCAACGGTAGCGGACACTTCCTCTGTGGATGCCGCAGATTCTTCTGCTATAGCAGATATGCCTTGGATAGCTGATAAGACTTCATCTTTATCTGAATCTACCTTTTTAACATTCTGCACTAATAGTTCTATTTGTTCTACTATACTTTCTATGGAATTTGTGATGTTATCAAAGGATTTTTTAGATATATCCATAGCCCCATTCACTTCCTCTACTACTCTTTGAGATACATCCATATTATTCTTTGTTTTATTGATTTCAAATTGTATTTCCTGCACTATATTCTCTATTTCTTTAGTGGAAGTAGAAGTTTGTTCTGCTAGTTTTCTTATTTCTTCTGCTACTACTGCAAAACCTTTTCCCGCCTCTCCTGCCCTAGCTGCTTCTATAGCTGCATTTAAGGCTAATAAATTGGTTTGCTCTGCAATAGATTGGATAGAACTTATTATTTCTCCTATAGAGCCAGACTTATTTGCTAACATATCTACGTTATTTCCTAATTCTTTATTCACTTTATTGTTTTCCTTAAATTTTTCTATAGTCTTTTCCATGGTTACTATGCCCTTTTGGCTATTTTCCTTTGTTTCTAAGGAATATTTTTTTACTAAATCCGCACTTTCATCTGTTATTTTAATCTCTTCTGCTAAAGTAAATAATCTTTCGGAACCATTTTGTGCATCTTTAGCCTGATCTACAGAACCCTGTGCCAATTCATCTACAGTTTTTGATACTGCCTCTATAGCTTGTACTGTTTCTCCTGTAGATTCATTTATTGATTGTGAATACTTTAAAACATCATTAGAAGAAATTTTTAATTTTTCTATAATATTTCTTAACTCTTCCCTTAGATGAATAACTGCTTTACCTATAATTCCTATTTCATCTTTATATGAATTTATATGATCATAATTATTGTTATCTTTTAAATCTAAACTTTTAGTTTCATTTACCAATTCAGTTATTTTTAAAATAGGATCAGATATTTTTTTAGCTGAATATATTGCAAATAATGTGGCCCCTATTAAACATAAAATCGTAATTGATATAAATGCAATTATTATATTATTTAAAGGTTTTTTAAACTCTGATAAAGGCACAGAAAACCCTATAGACCATTTAGCTGATGGTATCATTGTCCTTGCAAAAGCTTTCTCTTTTTTATCATAATCTTTTAACATTAAGACTTTATTACTACTTGAATTTAAGGAACCTATGTCTTTTAAAGATCCATCCATAACTTGAGTTACATTAAATTTCTTTTCTTCATTAGGTTGAAAATCTTTATTTGCATGAACTACAAAATCATTATTTGCATCTAATAAAAATCCATAACTATTTTCTACAGGTGTAGCCCTTTGAACTATATTTTTAAGATCCTCTAAACTTATATCTATAGCTAAAACACCTATTACTTTCCCAGAGCTTTTAATAGGTTTTCCTATAGTTACTACCATTTTATTTACTGTTTCATCTATGTAGGGTGAAGAATAAGATATACCATTTTTTTGTATGACCTCTTTATACCAATCTCTTTCAGAACAATTATAGTCTGCTGATGGAACCCATCCATCACTAGATGCAAATTTATTATCATTAAACCCTGCATATATACATATAATATCTTTATTTCCTTTAGCTTGCTCTATAAAATATTTCTTTAAATAATTAATATCATATTTATTATTATATTCAACATCTACTACCATAGAATCTATAAACTTTGTCTTTGTTAAAAGCCATCCTTCTATGATTTCTGAATACTTTTGTGATGCCATAGCAACTTTATTAGTTGATTCTTTCATTATTGCCTTATATGAAAAATAATAGCTTACAGAAGAACATAAAGCTACACTCACTATACAAACAATAGATATAATAAACAAGACCTTTGATTTTATACTTTTCATGATTTCCCCCTCTTTTGTTTAACAATTAATTTTTATACATTTTATTAAATCGTTATAAAAATAGGGTAGTTTATATATCAAATTATAGTGTTTTTTCTTATTTTTATAATTTTATTAAAATATTACCATTACTATTTTTCTTTATTTACTTTTGTCATATTATAATTTACAATTACTGAATTTTAACATTTACACTATTAGCAATTAACTAACCTAAAAAAACTTATATAAGTGTAAGAATTTTTTCATGTATAAATACTAATAATAAATGATATAACTCTATATTTATTAAACAAACTATGTAAAATACAACAAGACTTAATGAAAGGAAGATATTATATGAATGAAGATTTGAATTTTATAAACAGTTTCCCTAAATCTGTACCTGGTCAAGAACAACCAAAACAACCTGGTATAGAAGCTATTATGAATCCTAAACCTATTTTTGACAATCCTAACTACAAAGCTTCCGAAAAGCTTATAAATAAAGTTTCCTTAATTACAGGTGGTGATAGTGGCATCGGTAGAGCTGTAGCTATAGCCTTTGCTAAAGAAGGGGCTGATATTTCCATTGTGTACTTTGATGAACATGAAGATGCAAAAGAAACTCAGGCTATAATAGAAAGTTTAGGTAGAAAGTGTTTATTAATTTCTGGAGATATTACGGATGATAATTTTTGCATAGATGCTATAAATCAAACTATAAATACTTTCAATAAACTAGATATCTTAGTAAATAATGCAGCTGTTCAATACATTCAAAATAGCATAGAAGATATAACAAAGGAACAATTAGAAAAAACCTTTAAAACTAATATATTCAGTATATTTTATTTAGTAAAGGCAGCTTTACCTCATTTAAATAGAGGTGCTTCCATTATAAATACAACATCTATAACAGCCTACAAAGGTCATGAAATTTTAATTGATTATTCTTCTAGTAAGGGTGCAATCGTAAGTTTTACTCGTTCTTTAGCATTATCTTTATGGAATAAAGGTATAAGAGTTAATGCTGTGGCACCTGGGCCTATTTGGACTCCTCTTATACCATCTTCCTTTGATACTAATTATGTAGAAACCTTTGGTTCTAAAACAACTATGGGAAGACCCGGTCAACCAGTCGAATTAGCTCCAACCTATGTATATTTAGCCTCTAATGAATGTTCCTCCTTTGTATCTGGTGAAGTAATACATATAAATGGAGGAGAAATCATAAATGGGTAACTACTATATATAATAATTTTACTTGTAATACTTTAACAATTTTAGGTAAGTATGAAATAGTAAATCATTTTAATTTAATTTTATATAATTTAAAATTAAAAAGCCTATGAAATCCTTAAACTTATAAGGACTTCATAGGTTTTTATCTTTTAAATCATCAGTACACATTTAAAAGCACCAATAAACAAAAAATTTTATTATTTTAATTATAATGTACTTATTGCTTCTTCAGCATTACATTCATTGTTCTTCTTTAGCTCATCATAAAAAACAGCTTCAGCAGATTTTATATAAGGAGTTATCCATAAAAATGCAATACTTATAGTTATAATTCCTAATAAATACCACAATATAAAACTTAAATATAATAAAAGTAATCTTGTCTTGTTTCCTTTCATCATAGCAACACTTTCCTTAATTGCTTTCATAGCTCCCATATCAGGATTATCAATATAGATATAATAAGTCATAGCATATCTAAATAAAATCATTGATAAGGCCACAGTTAAAACTATAATTAAAAGTATAAAAATTGCTATCATCCATCCACTAAAATCATTACCATTACTATAAAAATTCATATTAGTTTTTGAAAATTCTCTAATTACCATAACAAAAATAATTACGAAGAAAGGTATAAAAAGCAATAATGACCATAAAAAACTGTATATACCTAGAACTATATTCATAATGAAAGTTCCACTAAAATGTTTAAACCCCTCAAATATATTTTCTATTTTATGGCTTTTATCTCTAACTAAATTCATAGAAAATCTAGTTATTCCATAGGTCATAGGACCTGCTAAAAGCAATTTTATAAAAAATATAATACCAGATGCTCCAAAGCCTGTATTCTCTCTAATTAAATAAGGATCATGTATATAATTTGAAATTTGATTTATATTATATACATAAGTTACAGAATACATTACTATATTAAATATAATGAACGTAATAACTGCTGTACCCCAATTCCCCTTTAAGGCTTCTTTAGCTTTAGACTTTATTTGAGAATTAGATAATATTGTCTTTTCTTCCATATTCGTCTCCTTTTGTGCATATTTTTTTCTTATTATACCATATTTTTTCCCCATTTCAAATAGTATTAAATTTTGTATTCATTTACAATAAGTATACAAAATAATCAGAAATTAATATTATACAACTTTTTATAAATATTTGAAACAAAATTAAAACTCTGTTTAGTTATATTTTTCAATAATTAAACAGAGTTTACTATTTATTTTTAAAATAAACAATTATAATTTCAACTTACTGCATGCAATATAAAATTTAACAAGAACATAATTGAAATTATATACATTGCATAAGAAATCTCCTTTGATTTTTTCCCTGATAACTTTACAATTGGATAAGCAATAAATCCAAAAGCCATACCATCTACAATACTAAAAGTTAGTGGAATCATAACTATAATTAAAAAAGCAGGGAATCCTTCTGAAAAATCATTAAAATCAATATTTAAGACATTTTTTATCATTAATCCTCCTATAACAATGAGTATAGGAGAAATGGCACTATTAGGTATAATTTTTATAATTGGAAGTAAAAATAGAGATACTAAAAATAAAATCCCTGTAAAAATAGATGTTAACCCAGTTTTTCCTCCTGCTGTTATGCCAGCTGCAGTTTCTATAGTAGCTACTGTAGGACTTGTTCCCAAAAATCCACAAGTAATAGCAGATAATGAACAGGCCTCAAAAGAATTTTTAAATTTATTTTCTTCCTTTAACATAACATTTATATGACCATGTAAAAGCCCTAAATTTTCAAATACAAGCACTAGTGTTAATGAAAATACTCCTATCCAAAAGGTTATAGAAGTAATACTACTAAAATCCATTTTAAAGAAAAGCTCTTTATAAGCACCTAGTGAAAAGTTTGAAAAAGTAAGCTTTGCTATATCTAAAAGTCCAAAAAAATATGATATAATCGTTCCAACTATCATACTTATTAAAAAATTTCCTGGCACATTTTTTATAAATAATATTAATGTAATTATTGAATTAATAAAAGTTACATACACCATTGGATTATTAAAATGTGCTAATGCAACAAAAGTTGTATTACTTCCTATTACAATTCCACTTTTCTGTAATCCTATAAATGTAATTAAAATCCCAATTCCCACAGTTATAGCTTCCTTTAAGGAAATTGGGATCGATTCTGTAAGGGTTTTAGAAAACTTTGTAAAGGCTATTATGGAAAATACAATTCCTGATACAAATACCGCGGCTAATGCTTGCTGCCATGAAAGCCCCATAGAACCTACAATGGTATAGGAAAAAAGAGCATTAACTCCCATGCCTGGAACTAAAATTAGTGGAGCATTACTTATAAATCCTACCAATATACATCCTACAAAGGAAGATAATACGGTAGCTATTATTGCACCTTCTAAAGGTAGACCTGCATCAGATAATATAGATGCATTTACAGCAATTATATATACAATTGCAAAAAATGAGGTGAGACCTGCTAATATTTCTCCTTTAACTGTAGTGTTATACTCTTTAAGATTGAATAAACTGTTTAATTTATTTTTCACTTCTCCTTCGTCCTTTTCTTTTTATCCCTCTCCCACCCACATTATATTTTTATAATGCATTAAATATTATATTAAAAACAATTGATATAATCAATTATATTTCATGGATCCTTTATAAAATTCAATTATTACAAAACCAAATTACCCTCTTTATCAACTTCTGTGGCAATGGATTTTATATTGGACAGCATATTTATAATTGTTTGTGACAACTGTGTGGCTTTTTTGCTATTTTCTTTAGCCTTCTCTGTGTTTCCATTCTTTATATCGTTTTTTACAACTTCCCCTACTTTATGTAACTCTTTATGTATATTATCTATTTTAATCCAAATTTCTTTTATTCCCTCATGTCTTGGCATGACAGAATTATAGAAATGGCCAAATCCACATTTTTGTCCATCCGTTTGTATTGGCTTTATTTTATTTTCCATAGCCATATTTTGGAGCTGCTCTACCCAATTTTCATGGGCCTTTATAGCATTATTTATGGCCACAATAAAATCTTTATTTGTAATCTTAAAGTGATTTTCCCCAGTTATATCACCACTTAGTTTAGCCAAATTAGACATTTCATCATCTATTTTATCCATTTCATCTGCTAGATATTTTATTTCTAAAGATTTTTCACTTAAGGCAGCAGCTTCATTACTTACTTCTTGTACATTTTCACCTATAATATCCATATTACTATTTATCTCTTCACTGGAAGCATTTATTTCTTCCATACTTGCAGCCAAAAGTTCTATGCTCTTTACTTCAGTATCTATAGATTCTCTAACTTTAGAAGATGATGCAGATATAGCTTCTGTATATTCTCCTAATTTATCTATACTTTCTATTGTATCCTTTACACTTTTGCTACTATTAGTAGAGCAAGTTCCTATATCATTAACAAATTCCTCCATCTTTTCTAATTGTTTCGATGTACTTTCGGAGAGCTTTCTAACCTCCTCTGCTACCACAGCGAAACCTTTTCCAGCTTCTCCTGCTCTTGCAGCTTCTATACTAGCATTTAAAGCTAATAGATTAGTTTTTGATGCTATTTCACTCATACCAGTAACTATAGTTTTCATATTTTCCAATATAGAATTTAACTCTGTCATATCTTTTTCCATAGATTGAGCCTTAAATTCCAATTCTTTATTTACATTTTTTACAAGTGCTAAATTCTTTTTATTTTCATCCATATGTTTTATTAATTCTATATTACCACTACTTATGTACTCAACGGTTTCTGCGTCATCTTCAATAGCTAATGTTATCTGCTGCATAGCCTCCTTTACTTCTTTAATAGATGAGTTTAAAACTCCAGAAGAATTATATAATTTATCCGCTGATTTTTTAAGATGCTCTCCAGAATAATCTAAGTTCACAGAGAATGTACTTATTCTAGTAGTAATTGATAATATTCCATTTATCATTTTTTTTACCTTAGGAGATATAACTCGTACTATTTTAGCTATACCCGCAGTAAATCTTACTATTTTATTTTTACTTGTAGACTTTTCTACTTCATCTAAAGCATGTACATTTTCATCATGAAAATTCTGTGATATTTTTATTATTTCCTTTTCAATGGTATTCTCTTTAAATATTCTCAATGATTTCACTCCTATTTTGCATATTTATTAATTACTTTTTAATTATACAAGAATAATTATTTGCTTTCAACTGCAATTAAATATCAATTTTAATTACAGTTTTACTTTTTATATAAAAAGAAAGTATGTATAAATATATTTAATTTTAATATATTAAATAAAAATATAGTAGACCTATGAATGAACTTTAGTACTCCTTCTTAATCTAAGAAGATTACAAATTCACCTAATTCCTCATAATATTTGAAGAATTAGGTGTAAAGCTTTAAGCTATATAATTTTTAACTTTTATAATATTTCTATTTTTAATGTAAACCCTTGGCACTCTCTTACTTATTATAGACATAATTTCTCCACTAGTCATGCCTACCTGAGATGATATATCCTCTGCATCATATTTTAAATTGTTAATATAATCCTTACCAATAATTATTGCTTCATCTCCTACTTTAACCTCTTTAATATCTGTAACGTCTATCATACATTGATCCATACATATGTTTCCAATAATAGGAGCATATTGCCCATTTATTATAACCTTGCCCCTATTTGATAAAAATCTAGTATATCCATCTCCATATCCTAAGGGAAGAATAGCAACCCTACTCTTCCTTTTAGTTTTAAATTTTCTATTATAACCAACATATTTGCCTGAATCTATGGTTTTTATATACACAATATTGGCTTTTAAAGTCATTACTTGTTTAATGTGCAGATTTTCTTTATTTACCTCCATAGAAGGATAATATCCATATAATATTATTCCAGCTCTTACCCCATCTAAATAGGTATTAGGAAGATCTATAATTGCTGCACTATTAGCCATATGATGAATAGGGATTTTAATATTCATTTCTATTAATTTTTTTCTAAAGTGTTGAAACCTTTTAAATTGATATTCTGAATAACTTTTATCCTTTTCGTCTGAACTACTAAAATGAGAACATAGTCCTTCAATTTTAATATTAGATAGATTTTGTATCTTTTTTATTTCTTCTAAACTTTCTACTGTGGGATCAACTCCTAGCCTTCCCATTCCAGTATCAACTGCAATATGTGTCTTTACTATCCTGTTTTTCTGGCAAGCTGCTTTTGATAATTGGTATGCATAATCATAGGAAAAAACAACTGGTTCAATATTATAGTTTATTATATCCTCAAATAAGGTTGAAGGAGTAATTCCTAAAATATTAATAGGACAAGTTATACCGCCTTCTCTAAGCTCAATAGCTTCACTAAGACAAGCAACTGAAAGTCTAGTTGCACCGTTTTCAAGTAAAGTTGAAGCTATATCTACCGCGCCATGGCCATAACCGTTAGCTTTTACAACTGCAAAAATTTCTTTACATTTAACTTTATTTTTAATATTTTTCATATTATAAGATAGATTGTCTAAGTTTACTTCTTCCCAAACCGGCCTATGATTTCTAAACATAAATATCATTCCTCTTTCTTTCATATTCTTTTAGTTGTCTGCCATAATTTAAGAGCAAAAACCAATTTTGTGAAAGGATTGACTATATTCTATTTTATAATATTTATTTTAAGTTCAATATTTCTATACTAATATACGCTTAATACTTATCCAGTATTGTACTCCTTTAATATTGTACCTATTCTTTGTATTATCTGTATTGAACTGATTTTATATGAATTCGTTATTACATAGTAAATGTCCTCTTTTTTGTAAAATTTTATGTTTTAAATAAAAATAAAATCATATATTGCTAGAATTTCTAAGTTTATTTAAATAAAATTCTATGCAACATATGATTTTTAATAAATAAAAGGATTATTATTATAACAATTTTTTAAAGTTCCCTATAATTCCGAAACCTCTTTAAATAAAATTTATACAATTATTCTTATATTTATTAATAATCTTTATTTAAGCTTTTCTTCAAGTTCATAAATTAGGTTTATATATTTATCTTGTATACCTTTTTCTTTAGCTTCTTTTTCAATTCTTTTACAATCCTCATCTAATTTTTTTAAAGTTTCTTTAGATAGATTCCTTTCTGCAAATTTGTAAACTACATCGTCCTCTTTTTCTATATGCCTATACAATAAATCCGTATATGAAACCGCATTAGCTATTATATCTATTTTAGCTTCTTCTTCACCATTTTCTAAAGCTTTAAGAGCCTTTTCTAGATTTTGCATATATAGTCTCCCAAGATCATGTTCTACTAACATACCATGTTTTACTAACTTTTCTGTAGGTCCTTTAATTTCATCAACCATCCTATTAAATAAATAATCTTCTTCTTTTCCATGATGATGCTTATCTGCATAATTTCTTACAAAATCAATAATTCTATAAAAATCATTATAATCTACCTCTTTGTTTTTTAATACTTTAAAGCAATACTTTCTTATAACTGCTAACATACGCTTTATGTTTTTATGCTCATTTACCATAAGTTCAATTGAATTCATTTTTATTCCTCCTAAATTATTCTACAACTATTCTATTTTTTTATTGAATAAGTGTAATTTCCTAGGGATTCAAAATGGAACTCCTTATTTAAGGAATTTATAAAAGCAGCTATCCATGCTTCTCTTAAGCTATAAAAGTTTGCTACTTCACCACCTACAGCCTCCCAATGAGTAGTATGAAGACACTTATTAGCTTTCCAAGATATTTCATTTTCATTAGAATCTAAAATAACATTTACTCTATCACAAGGCATTCCTTCTAATATATAATCATTTAAAGCATTATACATATCCTCAGCATACATGGGATTATTTTGTTCTCTATACTCTAATGCACACTTTTCTCCTTGCTTTTTAAATATGTCCATTAAGTTTTTCTTATATTCTTTTTTCTCTTTCAATATAGCTGTAACCCAAGCCGCCTGTCTTACTTCTGCTGCATAAATTTTGTTTTGAAGCCATCCATGAATATTAGAAGTATCTATTATTTCCTCTAATGGTTTATTTTCAGTAGGATCACCATATTTTGATATAATTTCTTCTTTCCACTGTTCCACAGGTAAATTTTCACTCTCACCAAAATTTATTATTTCCTTTTCTAACTCTTCAAACCAAGTTATTTTATTATATAACCAATAATGTACCTTTCCTAAATATAAGCTCATAACAATACCTCCATATATGAAATTTTTCTAAAGCTTAAAAGGAGCCTACTTATAAGTAATACCTCACTCCATTTGAGCCTTATTTATATTTTCTCCTTAATTTTATGTTTATATTTTATATCACTTAATAATTTAATTCTGTAACAGATGTTACCAAAAATTTAGATGGAATAAAACTTTATCTAAATTAAGGTTCACTTTATATAACTAGTATAAGTAAAAAGAGTTTGATATACTCTAAAAACTTTAAGATTCTATAGTATCAAACTCTTTTATGTTATTTATTAAATGTGAAGTTATTAATCATTTTATATTATATTTTTTTATTTTTCTATATAATGTAGATCGACCAATATTTAATAGTTTTGCAGCTTTAGCTAAGTTTCCATCACACTTTTCTATAGCATTTTGAATATTTTCTTTTTCTAATCTTTTCATAGGAATAATATTTATATCTTGATTTTCATTATTTATTTCTTTAAATACATTTTCTTCAATATAGTAAGGTGAAATAGTATCTAGATCACTTAAATAATAATCTCTTTCCACCACATTCCTAAGCTCTCTTACATTACCTGGCCAATCATAATCCTTTAATTTATCTATATATGATTTTTTAACTCTTTTATTTTGTTGTAAATTTTTTTGGTTAAGATTTCTTACAAAACTGTTAACCAAAACTTCTATATCTTCTTTTCTATATCTTAGTGGTAATATTTTTATGTTTATTACACCTAACCTATAATAAAGATCCTCTCTAAAATTTTTCTTTTTCATCTCTTCCTTTAAATTTCTATTAGTTGCTCCTATAACTCTTACATTTAATTGTTTTTCATAAGTTCCTCCTACTCTTATAATCTTATTGTTATCCAACACCCTTAATAATTTTGATTGTATATCTAAAGGTAATTCTCCTAGCTCATCCAAAAATATCGTACCTCCATCTGCTAGCTCAAATTTTCCAGGATGCCCTTCCTTTGAAGCTCCAGTAAAAGCACCTCTTTCATATCCAAAAAGTTCACTTTCAACAAGTTCTCTAGGTATAGATGCACAATTTACAGCTACAAAAGGCCCTTCTTCTCTCATACTATAATTATGTATAGATTGGGCAATTACTTCTTTTCCCGTGCCACTTTCTCCTTCAATAAGTATATTGCACTGACTTTTAGCAGCTTTCTTAGCCATTTCGATCATTTGGATCATTTTATCATTTGCAGTTAATATATTATTAAAAGTATAAGTGGCTTTATATCCAATTACTTTATTAACTAATTTATGAACTAAAGTAGCCTCTCTAAAAGTTATAACAACACCTGTAACTTCTCCATTAGCCTTTATGGGAACTGCATTTATAATACATTTAATTCGATTATCTTTTATATAGAAATCCCCCTCTATGTTACTATAACTTTTATAACTTTCTTTTAAAATTTCTTTAATACTAATATTTTTTAATATACTGTCAATATTTATACCTAAAACATATTCACTACTTATAAATAAAATTTCTTCAGCTCTATGATTTAATCTTTTTACATTTAAATTTTTATCTAAAATAATCATACCCTCAGAAATAGAATCAAATGTTATATTTATAAGATTATAAGACATAGTTAAAGCCAATTGTTTTTCTATAGCTTGTGCAGAAGCTGTCACAATACCAAGTGTATGAGAATGAGCATTATAATAATTTCCAGACATATTTAAACATCCTATTATATTTCCACATTCATCATGAATAGGACAGGCTGAACAAGTCCAGGAATGCTGATTTATACAAAAATGCTCTGAACCAATAGTTTGTATAGGTTTATCTAAATAAAGAGCTGTCCCTATGGCATTTGTTCCAACAGCTTCTTCAGTCCAAAGAGCACCCTTTACAAAATTCAATTCATCTACTCTCTTCATTATGTCTTTATCTCCAATTACTTCAATTATATATCCATTCTTATCTGATAACATTATTGCAAAATCAGAACCTTCAACAATATTATATATACCTTTCATTATAGGTCTTGCCACTGAAATTAACTCTGCATTTTCTTGAACCTTAAATTCTACTGGAACCTTATTTTTACTATTCCCCCGACCATTCATGTGCTCTACACCGTAATTTCTACATCTTTTCCAAGATTCTGCTATTTCAGGCCTTACTTTATTATCTACATATTCAGTTTCAATAAATTTTTCCCAAGCATTATGTATAAATTTTAAGTAATCCTGCACACTCTCACCTCGCAAAATAATTTTAAATATTGAGTAAATACTCAATTATTCATGAAACAAATCTAATTTTACAAATACGTATATAAATCTATCAAAATTTATAACTAATATTTTAACACACCCATATATACTATATTATATCTAACAACATTTATAAAATAAATTTTTAAAATCATTATTAAAATAAAAAACTTCAACGGTATTTTGTTGAAGTTTTTTATAATTAATTTATTTACTCAAATATTCATCTATAGCGTTAGCAGCCTGTTTTCCTGCTCCCATAGCTAAAATTACAGTGGCAGCACCTGTTACTGCATCTCCTCCTGCATATACTCCTTCTCTTGTAGTTAATCCTGTTTCTTCTTCTGCTACTATACATTTTCTTTTATTTGTTTCTAATCCCTTTGTAGTAGAAGATATTAATGGGTTTGGAGAAGTTCCAAGAGACATTATTACTGTATCCACATCCATTATATATTCTGAGCCTTCTATCTCTACTGGTCTTCTTCTTCCAGATTGATCTGGTTCTCCTAGTTCCATCTTTATACATTTCATTCCTTTTACCCAGCCCTTTTCATCCTCTAATATTTCTACTGGATTTGTTAAAAGGTTAAATATTATTCCTTCTTCCTTTGCATGGTGTACTTCTTCTACCCTTGCT
>NZ_BAAAAP010000018.1:0-68639 GCF_054768215.1 Clostridium sp. CTA-1 | reverse complement strand
TTGAAAGAACATTCTTTCAAAGAAAATAATCTGGTGATTATGGCTTGAAGGTAACACCCGTTCCCATGCCGAACACGAAGGTTAAGCTTCAAAGCGCTGATGGTACTGCAGGGGAGGCCCTGTGGAAGAGTAAGTCGTTGCCAGATGATTATTAAGGTAAGAACTCATTTAACTGAGTTCTTATTTTTTTATATAAATTTTTAGGGAAAACATTTTTTAAATTGCTATTTTTACAGCGTATATAAATTAGTATATAATAATTAATTAATAACCTATTTAGGAGATGATAATATGAGGTTAGAAAAATTAAAACATATTATAGATAATAGTGAAAATATAGTTTTTTTAGGTGGAGCAGGAGTATCTACGGAAAGTAATATTCCGGATTTTAGATCAAATAGTGGATTATATAAATCAAAAAATAAATTGAATTATTCACCAGAAACAATATTAAGTCATAGTTTTTTTAAAGATAATACTGAAGAATTTTTCCGATTTTATAAAAATAAGATGATATTTAAAGACGCAAAACCTAATTTAGCTCATTATGCTTTAACTGAATTAGAACAAATAGGAAAATTAAAAGCCATAATAACCCAAAATATTGATGGATTACATCAGCTAGCAGGAGCTAAGAATGTATTAGAGTTACATGGAAGTGTTCATAGAAATTATTGTATTAATTGTGGAGAAAAATATAATTTAGATTATATATTGAATACTGAAAATAGTAGTAAAGATATACCACATTGTAAAAAATGTGGAGGCATAGTTAGACCAGATGTAGTGCTTTACGAAGAAGGATTAGATATGAATACTATAAATAAAGCTATATATTATGTACAAAATGCAGATGTGCTTATAGTAGGTGGTACATCACTTGTGGTATATCCTGCAGCTGGATTAGTTAATTATTATAAGGGTAAAAAATTAGTTTTAATAAATAAAGGAGAAACACCTTATGATAAAAGAGCTGATCTAGTTATTCATGATGGTATAGGTAGTGTTTTAGAAAAAGCAATTTTAAAAAACTAACCAAAAATTTGGTTAGTTTTTTAATTTTAATGTTGACAAGTTCAAAATTTCTGATATAATAGATTATGTTGAATTGAATATGGCGCTATAGCCAAGTGGTAAGGCAGAGGCCTGCAAAGCCTTCATCCCCAGTTCAAATCTGGGTGGCGCCTCCAAAAGAGTTTTAGTATGCTAAAGCTCTTTTTTTAATAATTTAGAATTTTTATTAACTTGTTTTTGCAATCCAATCTAACTTTAGATCCTATAGGTAAGGTTAAATTAGGATCACAGTGCCCTGACATTAAGTTTGCTATAATAGGTTTATTACTAGGTAATAATCTATCTAATATAACTTCATCTAGAGAGAAACCTTCCCCACGATTATTTATATTACAATTTGAAAATTGACCTAATATAAGTCCAGAACAGGATTTAATTTTTCCAGATAGTATTAATTGAGTTAACATCCTATCTATTTTATAAGGCGGCTCTGAAATTTCTTCTAAAAATAGAATACTATCTACAGTATCAATTTCATAAGGAGTACCTAAGGTACTGCATATAAGAGATAGATTTCCACCAACCAGCTCACCTTCTGCTATATAATTAGTTTTAGATAATAAAGGAACAAAATTAGGATTTGATATTTCATAAGATGGAAAATCATTCATTAATGGCTTTAGAAAACTTTTCAAAGTATACATATTATTAAAGTCTGATGAAAGCATAGGGCAATGAAAAGTAGTAAAGTCACATTTAGAAGTTATATAATTTAATAGAATTGTTATATCACTAAAACCACCAAAAATTTTAGGATTATTTTTTATAATATTAAAGTCTAAATAAGGAAGCATTCTCATAGAGCCATAGCCTCCCCTTGAACAAAGAATCATATCTATAGATGGATCTATAAACATATCCATTAAGTCTTTAGCTCTATCTATATCTTTGCCGGATAAATAACCACATTTATCATATATATGGGTGCCTAGTTTAATATTAAAACCTAAGTCTTTTAATATCTGTATATTTTTTAAAACAACATCTTTTTCAATAGGACTTGCAGGAGAAACTATTCCTATAGTATCTCCTTTATTTAAATGTTTTAATAACATTAAATCACTCCTAATAATTAATTATTATGTAATTCATTAGAATAAGTCCTTTTTTTTCAATATTATTATACAAACTATACACAACATAGCTGTAACTCCATAAGCAAGCCAAAACCCCTGTGGAGACTTACTAAAAGGGATACCATTTAAGTTCATTCCAAAGGAGCCAAAAATTATATTAGGTATAGACATCACTATAGTTATAGATGCTAGTAACTTCATAACTATGTTTAGATTATTAGATATAACAGATGCGAAGGCATCCATAGTTCCACTCAAAATATTACTATATATATTGGCCATCTCTATTGCCTGTTTATTTTCTATAATAACATCTTCTAACACATCTTGATCTTCAGGATATTTTTGTATTATATCTAACTTTAACATTTTTTCTAAGGTTATCTCATTAGCCTTTAGAGAGGTGGAGAAATAAACTAAAGATTTTTCTAAAGATAATAATAGAATAAGTTCTTTATTCTTCATAGATTTATGGAGTTTTTTTTCTATCATTAGGCTTTTCTTATCTATTTGTCTCAAATATAAAAGAAAATAACTAGCTATTCTATATAATATTTGTAGAATAAATCTAGATCTTTTAAAAGTATAAAAAGATTTTACTTTATTATTAAAAAAGTCTGTTAAAATTTTGCTATTTTTTAAACATACAGTAATAATATTATTTGGTGTATTTATAATAGCTAGAGGATAAGTATCATAAGTCAATGAATTATCTTCCATTTCTGTAAATGGTATATCTAAGATTACTATCATATTATTATCTTCAATGTCTATCCGTGAAGTTTCTTCCTCATCCAAAGGAGCTTTTAAAAAATCTAAAGTAACTCCAGTTTTTTTTGATACAAAAATAAGTTCTTGCTCCGAAGGTGCTACTATATTAATCCAAGTACCAGGTTCTATGTTATCTAATTTTTTTATTGTTTTGTCTTCTTCAGTGTTTTTATAAATTGAAATCATAAAAATCACCTCCATATATAAAATTTATTAATGTTTTAACTTATAATTATAAGAACCAATAATATATATTATACAGCATAGACCCGTATATTTATTTATAAATTTAATATATTTTAATAGTTTAAAAATAAAATAAAAAACATTGTTTAAATTTTAACTATAGCTAAAGTTATTTAGATAAATTTATAGTAAAATAGAGATATATAAAGCAAGGCATATCCTAATTAGCAGGAAGAGCTTTAAAACGAGTTAAACGGCAAATATTACGGTGGATTAATGTTTAAAAGCTTAGTATAATCTTGAGCGTAAAGGAATTTTAAAATTATTTGATATTATTTTGGAGGGTTTATAAAATGGGAAATATGTATAAAGAGACTGTGGCTAGAAGAAGAGTTCCGGTTTTATTTTTTATGCTTATTTTATTAGTAGGAATTTTATTTTTAGTGGAATTTTTAAAAAATATTAAATTATCTAGTTATAGATTAGATGAAATGCTAAATATTTTTTTGTTATGTATAGTTATATTGGTAAGTTTTTTTGAAGTATTTAAATGTAAGATAAAGTATTCATATTTTATAATAGCAGATCAGTTCATAATTCATAAGATAAAAGGAAATTATGATAAAGTAGTAGAAAATATAAAGTTAAAAGATATAATTTATTTTGGTAAATGTGCTGGATTAAGATCAAAAATAAATATAAGTAAATCTAAAAAATATACATGTTCTTTATTAAATAGAGATACTTATTGCTGTGTTTATAAAGATGGAAATAATACTAAGAAGTTTTATTTTGAGCCGAGCAATAATTTAATTGCAAAGATAAAATATTTATCAAGTAAGAGACTAGCTAGCTAGTCTCTTATTCCATTTTAGTAAAAAATTCTTTTTTTACTTCTTTTAAAAGTGTATCATTTTGGATTAAATCTAATGCAGTTAAACTTAAGGCCTGACAAGCTTTAAAAGCATTTTGTTGAGCATGATCTTTTAAAGTTTCATTTGCAAATTCTTCAGTAAAGTAATTTATAGAGCTATCTTTATCCAATATAGATATATAGGGATGAATACAAGGAATATAATGACTTACTGTTCCTAAACTTAAGCCTGATACAGTATTTTTTTCATCGCAAATATCAATTATACCAGCCTCCTTTAAATTATGGCAAAACAATCGAGATAACCTTTTATTGGTTATTAATTCTCTATAAGGTAATTCAAAAAAACAAATTTCTGAATGTAAATTTAGAAGAGAATTAACATTTTCCACTATTTGTCTTATTCGCTTTTCTACATAAATAGCAGTTGATATACTTTTAGATCTTATATAAAATTTAGCTTCTGTAGTATTAGAAGAAATATAAGGATCGTTACCACTATTAATAACTAATTTATCTATATGAAAGTTTTGATTAATAGATTGTTTTAAAAGATTTATAGAATTAAATGTATATAAAAGACCATTTAATGATGAAAATACATCAGTATTTTCATAGCTTAAGGTTTCCTTTCCTTTAAATTTAATTTTTAAAGGAAGAATAGCCATTGAAGAGCCACTTTGGCAGGTTACTTTATCAGGATGAACCATAAGACCTACATCGATATCTTTAAAAGCTCCTTGTTTAGCTAAAGTTACTTTAGAACCGCTTAAAGATTCACCAGGAGTTCCCATTACAATAATAGTTCCAGAAAAATTATCTATTACCTTTGAAAGAGATAAAGCAGCTCCTAGGGATATGGAGGAAACTAAGTTATGCCCTGATACATGACCTAGTTCATTTGGGGCATCGTATTCACAAAAAAAACATATTTTAGGGTGACCTTTACCAAACTCTGCATAAAATGATGTAGGGATATTATAATAGTTTTCTTGGATATTAAAATTATTTTTCTTTAAAATATCTATTAAATATTTACAAGATTTGTATTCATTGAAACTTGTTTCTGGATTATCATAAAGATATTTAGATATATTAAATAAATCTGATTCTATAGATTTTAAGTAGGATACTATTTTTTGTTTCATAAATATAACCTCCAATTAAAACATCTAGGTTACATTATTATACCCAATATGAATAGAATAAATTATTGTTATTAATTAATTAAAATAAAATGAAAAATATGTTGAATAGATCATTATATCACTGTAATATTTTATATATAATAATTATATTCCATAGTGTTATATATTATTTATCAGGTAATGCTGTAAAATCAGACCGTGCTAGATTATGGTAAAAGCCCTCGCATGGATACATAAGATTACCGTACTATGATGCTAAATAGCTTCAAGATAGCATACCTAAAGGAACATTGGTAAATATAGATAAAATTTAATATAGGAACATAGTATAAATCTGGGGAATAATTAAAATGAAGTATTTCCCAGATTTATTTTTATATATAAGTTATAAATATCATTAAATTTAATATATTCAGCTTATAAAAGTATATTATAAAAATTATATAATAAAAATTTATATAATTTTATGTGGACAAAATAACATTTAACTACTTAATGAATAAAATATATATGAGGGGGCAAGAATTTAGTTGTAATAATATAGTAAGGGGGATAAATATGAAAAAACAATATTGTATTATATGTGGTAAGCCTCTAAATAGTGGTATAATTATAAACAGAAAAGGAATATGTGATGTTTGCGAAGAAAGAATGGTAAATAGTGATATGAATACAGATTTTTATGAGTTTTATAAAAAATGTATAAGAAAAAATTTAGTGCAAACTTTTATAAAGGATGAGGAAATGAGATGGGAGAATTACCGATTTTAAATGGAGTTTTAAAATATATTGAGGAAAAAAACATACTGTTTTCTATGCCAGGCCATAAAGGATCCTTGGGATTTTTATTTACTAAAGAGGGAAAAAAATTTTGTGAAAATATACTTCAATGTGATTTAACAGAAGTTGAAGGATTGGATAATCTTCATAATAGTGAAGGAATAATAAAAGAGTCCGGCTATCTTTTAAGCCGGTTTTATAATTCTAAAAAATCTTATTTTTTAGTAAATGGTAGTACTAGTGGAAACTTAGCTATGATATTTTCTTGTTTTAAAGAAGAAGATAAAATCATTGTAGAAAGAAATTGCCATAGATCTATATTTAATGGAATAATTATGAGAAAGCTAAAACCAATATATATAAAAAATAAGGTGTATAGGCAATTTAATGCTCCACTTTCAATAGATTTGGAGCATTTTTTAAGTTTAATAAAAGAAAATAAAGATGCAAAAGGTATAGTAATAACTTATCCTAATTATTATGGGGTTTGTCCTAATTTAGAAATTATAATAAAAGAGGCTAAAAAATACAATATGAAAGTGTTAATAGATTCAGCCCATGGGGCTCATTTTGGTGTGTGTGAAAAGTTACCTAAAAGTGCCTTAGAGCTAGGAGCAGACATGGTAGTAATGAGTGCTCATAAAACCCTTCCTAGTTTAACACAAACAGCATTTTTACACATAGGCAAAGATTCTATAGTTGATATTAATAAGGTAGATTTTTACATAAGTGCTTTTTCTAGTACGAGCCCTTCTTACTTATTTTTATGTTCTATGGATTATAGCAGGTTTTATTTGGAGAAATATGGAGAGAAGCATTATAATGAATTGATTAATAGAGCAAATTATTATAGAAAAAAAATAAATTTATTAGATAGCTTTTATGTATTAAATCATAGTGATATAAAACATTTAAATCTTAAATATAAAGATGTGATGGATATAGATTTGACAAGATATATAATAAATGTGAAAAATAATTTAAATGCTAGTGATTTATCTAAGTATTTAAGAGAATGTGGAATACAATGTGAAATGAGTGATGGAAACAACATAATTTTAATATTATCTCCATTTTATAATGAAGGTGTTATGGATATATTGTATGAGTCTTTATATGAGTGGGACAAAAATTATAATAATAAAGATAAAGATAATTTAAATTATAATTATATAGAAACTAATATGAACATGTATCCTTATGAGGTTTTAGAAAAAGAATATTTATGGATAGACTATAAGGATTCCTTAGGTAAAATAAGTTATAATAATATAGTTCCCTATCCTCCAGGTGTTCCAATAATAATGGCAGGAGAGGTAATAAATAAAGAAATAATAGATGCTATATGTTATTATAAAAATAATGAAATAGATGTACTAGGTTTAAAGAATAATAAGATTCAAATAGTAAAATAATAAGTATAAATGTGGAGGATAAAATGAAAAGAGGTAGGTTAATAGTTATAGAAGGTAGTGATGGAAGTGGTAAAGCTACCCAAACTAAAAAACTTTATGATAAATTAGTAAAACAAAATAAAAAAGTTAAAAAAGTGGAATTCCCTAATTATAAAAGTGAATCATCTGCTTTAATAAAGATGTATTTAAGTGGTGAATTTGGAAACAATCCTGATAGTGTAAATCCTTATGCTTCATCTACATTTTATGCAGTAGACAGATTTGCATCCTATAAAAAAGATTGGGAAGAGTTTTACTTAAAAGGTGGAATTATTATTGCAGATAGATATACCACATCTAATATGATACATCAAGCAGCAAAAATAAAGGAGGTACAAGCTAAAGATAAATTTTTAAATTGGCTATGGGATTTTGAATTTGAAAAGTTTAATTTACCTGTACCAGATTGTGTTATATTTTTAGATATGCCTCCTAAATGTAGTAAAAGCCTTATGGAAACTAGGAATAATAAATTTACAGGAGAGAAAGAGAAAGATATACACGAAAATAATTATGAGTATCTATTAGAGTCATATAACAATTCTAAATATATATCAGAAAAATATGGTTGGAATAGAATTGAATGTACTAATGAGGATAAGATTAAAAGTATAGACCAAATAAATGATGATATAATTAAAGTAATAACAAAATATATAGATTTTAGTGAACAAAGCTAATTATAATTGTAAACTTGTATAAAAAAATATAAAATATAGGTAAGAAACTACAATATAATATCCTTTAAGGAGGTAATAATATGAAATTAGTTATTGCTATTGTTCAAGATGATGATGCTTCAGATTTAATAGATGAAATAACAGAAGATGGGTTTAGAGTAACAAAGTTGGCTACTACAGGAGGATTCTTAAAAGCAGGAAATACTACTCTTATGATAGGTGTAGAAGAAAAAGATGTAGATAAATTGATTAAAAAAATAGAAGAGATATGTAAAACTAGAAAACAAATTGTAACATCACCATCACCGGTAAATGGATCAGCTGGAATGTATGTACCTTATCCCATAGAAGTAGAGGTTGGAGGAGCTACTATATTTGTTGTGGATGTAGATAAATTTGTGAGAGTTTAATTAGGAGGGATACATTTGAATTCATATACAATAATAGGGCATGAAAATATAAAAAATAGGATTAAAAATTCAATAGTTAAAGGTAAATTTTCTCATGCCAGTATTATTGTTGGAGAGGATGGCATCGGTAAAAGTATAATAGCTAAAGAAATAGCTATGATTATATTAGAAAAATCACAGCGGAGAAGTTATGCAGACCTAATAGAATTTAAACCTATTAATAAAAAATCTATAGGTATAGATGATATAAGAAACTTAATAGAAGAGATAAATAAAAAACCCATAGAAGGAAATAAAAAGGTTATTATAATATATAAATCTGAATTAATAACAGAAATTGCTCAAAATGCCTTTTTAAAAACTATAGAGGAGCCACCTAAAGGTGTTTATATAATATTGTTATGTGAAAATATGGAGCATATGTTAGATACTATAAAATCTAGATGCGAAATATTTAAATTAAATAGGCTAAAGCCATATGATATAGAGAATTTTATAAAATATAAATACAAGGATATAAAAAAAGACAATATAAATTCAGCAATAGCATTTAGTGATGGAATTCCAGGTAAAGCTGAAAGATTTATTGAAGATGAGTCACTAAAATATATAAGAGATATGAGTTTAGGTATATTAAAAGATTCAAAAGACTTAAGTAATTATAATTATTTGATGAAATATGAAAACTTTTTAATGAATTATAAGGAAACTTGGGAAGAGATTTTAACTTGTATTTTATCATATCTTAGAGATTCATTGTTATTTAAGGAAACTGGAGATGAAGAGTTATTATTAAATGTAGATAAGAAAGAGTTTATAAAAGATATATCAGAAAAATATTCATATATAAACTTGGATAAAATGGTAAGTATAATAAATGATACAAGAGATAAATTAAATAGGAATATAAACTCCACTCTAGTATTTGATGCAATGCTTATAAAAATGCAGGAGGTATAATATGATAGAAGTTGTAGGAGTTCGATTTAAAAAGGCTGGTAAAATATATTATTTTGATCCCAGTAATATAGAAATAAATAAGGGAGAATATGTTATAGTAGAAACTATAAGAGGGATAGAATTTGGAGAAGCGGTTATTGCTAAAAAGCAAATTAATGAAAACGAAATAGTAGCTCCATTAAAAAATGTAATTAGAAAAGCAACAGAAGAAGATATAAAAAAACATCATGAAAATAAGGAAAAAGAAAAATACGCATTAGAAATTTGCTTACAAAAGATACAGGAACATAAATTAAATATGAAGCTAATAGATGTAGAATACACTTTTGATAATAATAAAGTTATATTCTACTTTACAGCGGATGGTAGAGTGGATTTTAGAGAATTAGTTAAGGATTTAGCTTCAATATTTAGAACTAGAATAGAATTAAGACAAATAGGAGTACGTGATGAAGCAAAAATGGTTGGAGGATTAGGACCTTGTGGCAGACCTATGTGTTGTTCTATATTTTTAGGAGATTTTGCTCCAGTATCAATAAAGATGGCTAAGGAACAAAATTTATCATTAAATCCTACCAAAATTTCAGGTATATGTGGAAGACTTATGTGTTGTTTAAATTATGAACAGCAAACCTATGAAAGTATTAGAAAAGTATTACCTAAGGTGGGATCAATAGTTAAGACTCCTTATGGACAAGGAGAGGTAGTAGATAATAATGTGGTGAAAGAAGAAGTTAAAGTCAAGATCAAAAGTGAAGATAATGAAGAATTTATACAGCCAGTGCCTATAATGGAAGCAGAACTTATATCTGGTGGCTATGAAGGTAATATAGAAAGTGTAGATGAAGAAGAAATAAATATTGAAATAGACGATGCAGATGAAACAATAATAAAAGAGTTGCTTAAGGATGAATAGGAGGAAGAGTTATGAAGGCACTATTAAAGGTATGCGATATGAGAACAATACAGGATATAAATAAAGTAAAAAGTGCTGTAGCTAATAATGAAGGTGTAGTAGCCTGCGAAATAAGTAAGGAAAAAAAAGAGGTAAGTGTTATATATGATGATTATTTTGTAGATGTAGATAAGATAATAGAATCTATAGAAAATATAGGTTATACAGTTATATAAAAATTACTTTAAAAATTAATAAAAACATGGTAAAATATAAATCGTATAAAGTTGTGTAATTTTTAAGGAGGTGTGTTACATATGGCATACAAAATTACAGATGCTTGCGTAAGCTGTGGAGCATGTGCTGCAGAATGTCCAGTTAATGCTATAAGTCAAGGAGACTCTATATTTGATATAGATGCAGATACTTGTATTGATTGCGGAAACTGTGCTAATGTTTGTCCAGTAGGAGCACCAGTTCAAGACTAATTTATTGTTAAAAAGGCCGTCAAAAGACGGTCTTTTTATTCTTTATATATTATAGAATTATTATATTGTTTTGATTTAGAATATATAGAATAAAATTTATTATATAAAAGGTGAATTATATGGATAGAATTATAAAAGAAGATGAAACATTAGATGATCTTCAGCTAAAGGGAATTCATGTTATACAAAAAAGGCAGGCATTTAGATTCGGAATAGATGCAGTATTATTAGCTAATTTTCCTAGAATAAAAAATGGAGATGAAGTAGTTGATTTATGTACTGGAACGGGTATAATTCCATTTATATTAGCAGGTAAAACTAATGCTAGTAATATTATAGGTATAGAAATACAAAAGGAAATTGCTGATATGGCAAAACGAAGCATAAAGTATAATAATTTGCAGGAAAAAGTTAAGTTTATAGAAGGTGACTTAAAAGATATAAAACTTTTGAAAGATATAGAAAAGGCAGATGTAGTTACAGTAAACCCACCTTATAAAACTCAAGGAACAGGAATTATAAACATTAATGATAAAAATGCTATATCTAGACATGAAATTTGTTGTACTTTAGATGATGTAGTAAAGGCAGCTAAAATTTTATTAAAAGATAAAGGTAAATTATATATGATACATAGGCCAGATAGAATAGTAGATATAATGAATGTAATGAGAAAGTATTGCATAGAGCCTAAATTAATAAGGACTATTCATCCAGCGGTAGACAAGGCTCCTTCTATGATATTAATTGAAGGGCAAAAAAATGGTGGTAAGTTTTTGAAATGGGATAGTCCCCTATATATTTATGATGAAAATAATAAATATACCAATGAGGTTAAAAGAATTTATGGAATGGAATAAATAAGAAGGAGAGTATTATATGCTTAATATAGAGGAAGGGAAATTATATGTAGTTCCTACTCCTATAGGAAATTTAAGAGATATAACAATAAGAGCATTAGATGTATTAAAGAATGTTGATATTATAGCAGCAGAGGACACAAGACAAACTTTAAAATTATTAAATCATTTTAATATAAAAAAAACATTAATAAGTTACCATAAATTTAATGAAGAAGATAAAAGTATAAATATAATAAATAGTTTAAAAGAAGGAAAAAACATAGCATTAGTATCTGATGCAGGTATGCCAGGAATATCAGATCCAGGATATGTGCTCATAAAAAAATGTATAGAAGAGCAAATAATATTTGAAGTTTTACCTGGAGCTACGGCATTTACTACAGCCTTAGTTTATTCTGGAATGGATACTACAAAGTTTATTTTTAAGGGCTTTATACCGAGGGAAAATAAAAATAGACAAAAGTTAGTACAGGATATAAAGGATAGAATGGAAACATTAATTTTTTATGAATCCCCTCATAGATTAAAGGAATGTTTAAAATTTTTAAGGGAGTCCTTAGGGAACAGAAATATATCTATATGTAGAGAACTTACTAAGGTACATGAAGAAATTATAAGAGATAATCTAGAAGAGGTTATAAAATATTATGAGAGTCATCAACCTAAAGGTGAATATGTTTTAGTTTTAGAAGGAAAATCCATAGAAGAAATAGAAAAAGAAAAGGAAATGGAGTGGTCTAGTATAAGTATACAAGATCATATAAAAAAGTATATAAATGAAGGATATAGCAAAAAAGAGTCTATAAAATTAGTAGCTAAAGATAGAAAAATAACTAAGTCAGAAGTATACAAGTATTCTATAGATATATAAATAATATATTATATTTTTTAATAAAAATATAATAAATAACAAATTAAATTAACATTTTCAAAAAAAATCCTCGTTAAAGTTGAGTTTTTTACTGAAATGGTGATATAATAGTTTTATGTTATAATCATAAAAGGGGAATGGGAGGAAGATAAATAGTGAATAAGAAAGTTTTGTCTGCGGTAATAGCATTAGCATTAGCAGTGTCTATTAATGCAAAAGTTATGGCAGCACCATCAAATGGACAAGCGCATGATAAGACATTAGAACTTGAAGAAAAAATACAAAATATGGACAATAGTATACAAGGCTTAATGTATAAAATAGAAGATAATAATAAAGATATAGAAAAGAATAAAGAAGACATATCTAAATTAGGAAAAGATATAGAAAAAGCTCAAAAACAAATAGAATCCCGTGAAGATTTATTTAATAAAAGAGTAAGAGCTATGTACATAAGTGGCTTTGACAGTTATGCAGATATAATATTAGAATCAGAAGGATTAAGTGATTTAATAACTAGAGTAGACACAGTTAAAAAGGTTATGGGATTTGACCAAGGAGTTATAAAGGAATTAAAGACAAAAAAAGAAGAAATTAAAGAAAAGAAAGTTGCTTTAGATAAGAAAAGTACAGAAATAGTACAACTTAAATCAGAAAATGAAAAGAAATTATCTAGTATGAAATCAGAAAAATCTAAGCAAGAATTAGTACTTACTAATTTGAGAAAAGAGAATGAAAGAAAAGCGGCTGAAGCAGCACAAAGAGAAGCAGCTGAGAGACAAGCAGCACAATCACAATCTTCTGTATCTCAATCAAGAGGTGGAAGTAGTGTTTCTGTAGAAGCTCCAGCTTCATCAGGAAGTAGTTCTTCTAGCAGTAGTAGTAAACCATCAAATCCAGCACCACCAGCAGTACATGGAGATGTAGTAGGATATGCTATGCAATTCCAAGGAGTCCCTTATGTTTGGGGAGGTACATCACCAAGCGGATTTGACTGTTCAGGTTTTGTTCAATATGTATATAGAAATGCTGCAGGTATAGAATTACCAAGGGATACTTATGGACAAATTGGAGCAGGAACTCGAGTTTCACAAGATCAATTACAACCTGGCGATTTAGTATTCCCACATACAGGTCATGTAGGTATATATATAGGTGGAGGACAAATGATACATGCTCCTCACACAGGGGATGTAGTAAAAATTTCATCAGTATATAAATTTTATGCAGGTGTAAGAGTAAGATAATTAATTTTATATAAGCTAAGAGTGGAAACTAAAATTAGTTTCCACTCTTAATTTATAAATAAAAAAAAGCCTCTAAATGAGGCTTTTAAATTATTTATTGTCTTTTATTTCATTAAGACAGTTTTTACAAATATTTTTACCTTTATAGTTTATAACATCTCTAGCATCTCCGCAGAATATACATGCTGGTTCATATTTTTTTAATATGATTTGTTCACCATCTACATATATTTCTAGAGCATCTTTTTCAGCTATATCTAAAGTCCTTCTCAATTCTATAGGAATAACAATTCTTCCTAATTCGTCTACTCTTCTAACCACACCTGTTGATTTCATATATTTTCCTCCTCGAATAATATCAATTTTCGACAATAGTTTAATTAAATAATAGCAAATATGACATTAAAAGTCAACATATTTTATATTTAATTTACAAATTAATTATCTATTTCCATCTAAAGTTAATATACTACCATTAAAGGGAAAAGTCAATAGACCAAATACTGTCATATATGATGATAAAACCATATATATCAATGGATACAGCCAAAATCAAAAAAAATAATAAAATAATTATAGAATTTAATAAAAACAAATAAAATAGTAATTATATGGATAAATAAAAAACAGTGTCGAATAATGAATCAATCTATTATAAAAAGTAATTTTATAAATTAAAACCACAATACAATATAATAATACAACAATAATTTTAACAAATTAAATATTAAATGTAAATTTTTGTTTAAAATCATTAGCAAATATATTAATCTAATTGCAATTATTTTTAATATAATTATGGTATAATAAAGTATAAGGGGGTAATTAAAATGAAGTTGCTTGTTGGGATATGTAATTTATAATATATAAAAAATGAATAAACGGGGTATATTAGATTATAGAATAACAAATTTATGTATAACATAAAATAAATAAAATATTTTAAGGTAAAAATATAAACTTAAATAGTTAAATTATCCACAAAAATGTGTGGACAACTATTGATAAAATGTGGATAACATACATATCTATAAAAATACAATTTAAAAGAGAATAAAAATTTATACTAATAATATTAAATTTTATAGTTTAATTTAATATACTTTAGGGTAAACTTAAGTATGCTTGGAGGTCTTTAAAGGTGGGAAATAACAATAAGATGGAAAATGAAAATTTAGAAAAAATAAAGTATATAAACAAGCTTGCAAAAGAAATATCTAATAATACAATAGTAGATTATGAAGATTTTCCTAAATATGATTTGTTTTTATCACAAGTAATTGATTATTTGAATGATAAATTTGAAGAGGAAGATTATACAAATAATATTGTTCAAAATTACATTAAAAATGAGGTAATATCAAAACCGCATGATGGTAAGAAGAGAGGATATACTAAGCTTCATTTAGTTCAATTAGTGTTATTAAGTTATATGAGGCCATTACTTACTACTGAGGAAATAAAGAATGTGTTTACATTAGCTTTTAATGAAATAAATGATAGAGGTGATGATATAATATCTTGGGAAAATGCATACAAGATATTTTCAGATATACAAAAAGATAGTTTTAAAGACTTTGTAGCTAGACAGCATTTTGATGAAGATAAATTAAAAGATATAATAACAAAACTAGAATTAGATAGTGATGAAGAAAGTAGAATAACTATATTTTTAATAGTAATGACTTTAATATGTCAAGCTAGTGCTATAAAAAAATTAGTTAAAAAGATAGTAAATGATTACACTAATAAAATTGATAATAAATTAGATTATGAAGAATAAATAATTTTTGTATATTTTTATAAATCACTTAAAAAGCCATTATTAATCCTTAATAATAGCTTTTTAAGTGATTTATTTTTGTAAAAATGATTATAATGATTAGATTATAATTATCATTAGTATATTAATTCATAAAAAAAATTTTTTATTCTTTTATACAAGAAATATTTATATTTATACTATTTAGAAATATAGATATTTTTAAAATAATGCAAAAAAATGTAGATAAGTATATATTTATAAATCTAAATGATTTTAAGTTTATAAATATGCTATATAGACAAAAAATGTAATTCAATGTTCTATGTATAATTTATCATTTATACATTATTAGAGAATATTCATAATATTGACAGTTTATCAAATAATTATTAACATATATTTAAGAATTAATACAAAAATAATAGTAAGTATAAATATCAACTTGAAAGGGGCACAAAGAGATGAATGCAAAAAGAAACATTCATGTGTATTCAGAAATAGGAGATCTTAAAACAGTGTTACTTCATAGACCAGGAGAAGAAATTGAAAATTTAATTCCGGCATATATGGAAACGTTATTATTTGATGACATACCTTATTTAAAAGTAGCACAGGAAGAACACGATATTTTTGCTAATACATTAAGAAATAATGATGTTGAAGTTTTATATTTAGAGGATTTAGCAGCAGAGGTTATACAAAACAAAGAAATTAGAGAAAAGTTTATAGAGGAAGCTATAGAAGAAAGTGGTACTAAAAATAAAGAATATGTAGAAAATATAAAAAAATATTTAGAATCCATGAAAGAAAAAGACTTAGTTTGTAAAATCATGGCTGGTTTAAGGAAAAAAGAGTTAGGAATAGATGAATCAAAGGAAGAATATCCTTTTTTAATGTATCCAATGCCTAATTTATATTTTACAAGAGATCCATTCGCATCCATGGGTAAAGGTGTAACTATTAATGCTATGAGAACTAAAACAAGAAGAAGAGAAACTATGTTTGCAAAATATATCTTTAAATATCATCCAGAATTTAAAGACTCAGATATACCATTATGGTATGATAGAACTGGAAAGCATTGTATAGAGGGTGGAGATGAGCTAGTTTTATCTGATGAAGTTATAGCTATAGGACATAGCGAGAGAACAGATAGCGAAGCAGTTTTGGAGTTAGCTAAAAAGATATTTGAAGCAGGAGAACGCTTTAAAGTTATACTAATGTTTGATATACCTAAAATAAGAGCTTTTATGCATTTAGACACAGTGTTTACTATGTTAGATCATAATAAATTCACAGTCCATGGAGAAATAGAAGGAACACTTAAAGTAAATGCTATAACTTATGATGAAAAAACTAAGGAACTTGTAATTAAGGAAGAGATAGATAGTTTAGAGGGAATTTTATCTAAATATTTAAAAAGAGATATAAAAGTTATTCGTTGTGGTGGTGGAGATAAAATTATATCTGCTAGAGAGCAATGGAATGATGGCTCAAATACTTTAGCTATTTCACCAGGTAAGGTTATAACTTATGAAAGAAATTATGTAACCAATGAAATATTAGATAAAAATAATGTAGAGGTTCTAACTATACCGTCATCTGAATTATCCAGAGGAAGGGGCGGGCCAAGATGTATGTCTATGCCTTTATTTAGAAAAGACCTTAGATAGAATATAAATTTAAATAAGAGTTCACTTATAAGTTAAGGTGAACTCTTATATTTTTAGTAAATTTAATATTTTTAAATTTATAGTCTTAATCTAAAAGACAAATAGCATTAGCAGAGATTCCGTCCTCTTTACCTGTAAAACCTAACCCCTCTTCTGTAGTAGCTTTTATATTTAACATATTATTATCTAATTGTAAACACTTACAAATATTTTTTTTCATAGAATCTATATGATAAAGCATTTTAGGTTTTTGAGCTATTATAGTACAGTCTATATTTACAATTTTATAACCTTCTTTGTCTATTAAATTTTTAACTTTAGATAAAAGTAAGAGACTTGATATATTTTTAAAATTTTTATCGGAATCAGGGAAGTGCTTACCTATATCACCTAATGCTGCAGCTCCTAATAAGGCGTCCATAATTGCGTGAATTAATACATCTGCATCAGAATGACCTAGTAAACCTTTATCATGGGGGATGGTAACACCACCTATTATTAGTGGCCTATTTTCAACTAGTTTATGTACATCGTATCCCAATCCTATTCTCATTAAAAAACCTCCAATAACTTAATATTATATATATAATAATATATACTTTAAAAAAAAGTGCAACAAAGTTGCACCTTAAGATATATTTTTATTATCATTTTTCTTATGGTATATTAATTTTATTGATTTGTTAAGATGTTTATTGTAAAAAAATAAAAGCTTTTTACGTAAAGAATTATGCATAAATAACAAGAAAGGCCTTTTATAGCTATTGGATACTACTCTTTTTTTGAAATTTACATAAATAATTTTTTTACCCATATATACACGACCTTTCATAAATATCCTCATTATTATAATAACATAAAATTTAACAAATGTTAAGAAAATTGAAACAATTTCAAATTTTATATTCTTATTTAATAATATTATATTCAGAATAGTATAAGTTGTCCACAAATTACGCACAATATGTGGATAATATTAATGAAGTTTAAATTTATAAAAATACAAATTTACAAAAATAGTAATAAAAATCAGTGATTGGATGATATTTATAAGTAAATTTATAAATATCAACTGAATCAACAATAAAAACACAAGTTATATACAGGCTATCTGTGGATAATGTTGATAACTATATATATAATGTATAAGATTATAATATAATATATACTTTTAAAAAAGTATTCACTTTTAAATTAAGAATATATCCACAAAGTTTTAAATCTTAATAATTAACAACATATATGATATAATTAAAATTACCAAATATTCTTATAAGAGGGTGAGTTTTTGAAGAACAAGAAAAGTTTAATTCTTTTTGCTTTTATTATGATTATAGCAGTATTGTTTGGTGGATGCAGAAAGAATAGCAATGTAGATACTAATAATATTGATAAAAATAAAGCACAATCAAAAAAACAAGAAAAATCTGTTAAAGAAAGTGATATAAGAACATTTACTAATGGGCCACTTATATATAATAACAAATCTATACCTGTGCTTATGTATCATTCTATTGATTATGAAAAGGGAAATGAATTAAGACTACCTAAAGAACAATTTAAAGAGCAAATGAAGTATTTAAAAGATAATGGATATACTACATTAACATTAAATGAGTTATATAATTTCTTAGAAAAAAACAAACCTATTCCAGAGAAATCTATAGTTATAACACTAGATGACGGATACGTTGATAACTATACTAATGCATACCCAATATTAAAAGAATTAGGACTTAATGCTACTGTATTTGTTGTAACTAGTAATATAGATAAGGATAAACGTACTTTAACTTCAGAACAAATTAAAGAAATGGATGAAGCGGGTATACAAATAGCTAGCCATACATATAATCATGATAAGCTAGATGATTTACCATATGAAAAGCAGTTACAAACTATGAAAAAATCTAAGGATGATTTAGAAAAAATATTAAATCATAAAGTAGATTTTATAGCTTATCCCTATGGTAAGTGGAATGAAGAATCTATAAAAGCGGCTAAAGATGCTGGGTATAAAATGGCATTTACTACTCAGGGAGGATGGTCTAATAAACAAGATGGTATCTATACTTTAAATAGGGTTTATATTAGTTCTTTAAAGGGTATTGATAATTTTAAAGATAGAATAACTAATCCTAATTATAATAAAAGTTAATATTTACTTTTGAATTTTTGGATTTTATTGGGAATATAGTTTATAAAATTTTATAAATAATAAAGTTTATTTCAAATACACAAGGCTATGAAATATAGGGCACATTATATAAGCCCTATATTTCATAGCTTTTATTTGTATTGTTTAATTTCAAATTAACTGGGAAAATTTTCTATTAAAAAGTTTCTTGGTTATGGATAATTATTAGTAAAATAATATAATAGTTTATATTTCCCAGGTAATATAATTTTCTGATAATAATCTTTTTATAAATATTTAATTTATTATTTTTGAATAATTTTCTTTTTTAGATTCATCTATAAATGGAGCATAAAATTTAAAAATTTTTTCGTGACCACAATTAGAACAAATACAATCACAAATATCATAAGGAATAGAATCTAGTAAGTTAATAGATAAATCCTTGGTTAAATAGTTGCCACCACATATATCACAAGGGGTTTTATTTATAATAGAAAATTCGCTTTCTATATATTTCATAATTTCTCTTAAAGTCATGAAAAGCCTCCTAAACTATTTTTGTTAATATAATAATTTAATGATATAACAAAACAATTATTATTTAAACAAATATATCATATATATTAAATATATTTTTGTTTTTAAAAGGAGGTATTATGGTAAATATTATATGGGGAATTATATTTTTAGTAGGAATAATTTTTGGAGTGTTTTCAGGTAACGGAGAACAATTATCAAAATCTATAATAGAATCTACAAATTCAACTGTAAAGTTAGTTATAGGATTGGTAGGGGTTATGAGCCTATGGTGCGGAATTATGAAAATAGCAGAAGAAAGTGGGTTAACAGATAAAATAGCTAAATTTATAAAACCTATTTTAAAGCTTATATTTAAAGATAGTAAGAATGACAATAAAGCCTTAGGTGCTATAACAATGAATTTAACAGCTAATATGATGGGACTTTCTAATGCTGCAACTCCTTTTGGAATAAAAGCTATGAAGGAACTTAAAAGATTAAATGTAAGAGAAGAGGAAGCTAGTAATGATATGGCATTATTTTTGGTTTTGAATGCTGCTTGCATACAGCTAGTGCCAACTACTGTTATATCTATAAGAGCAGCCATGGGGTCTAAAAACCCAGGTGAAATAATAATACCAGCTATAATAGTTACATCCACAGCAGCCTTTTGTGGAGTGATTTTTTGTAAAGTATTACAAAAGTATTTTTAAAGGAGGAAGTTTGTGAATTATATAGTTAAAGCCATAATTCCTATTATTATACTTTTAATCATAGCCTATGGAATGGTTAAGAAGGTTAAAGTATATGAATGCTTTGTCGAGGGAGCTAAGGATGGTGTAAGTATATGCATTAGAATATTTCCATATCTTCTTGCCATGATGGTGGCCATAGCTGTTTTTAGGGAGTCTAAAGCTTTAGATTGTTTGATCAATGTTTTAAGACCAGTATCAAATTTAATAGGATTGCCAGGAGAATTAGTACCTTTAGTTTTAATAAAACCTTTATCAGGAAGTGGTGCTTTAGGGGTATTTGCAGATATATTAAAACAGTTTGGTCCAGATAGCAATGTGGGTAAAATGGCATCTATTATAATGGGATCTACAGAAACTATTTTTTATACAATAACAGTTTATTTTGGAGCTGTTGGAATAAAAAAAATAAGACATACATTATGGGCTGCTATTTTTGCAGATATGGTAGCTATAATAATGGCCGTATTAGTTACTAATATAATATTATAAAAACACTCTGAATTTTGGAGTGTATCTAAATCATTATATAAAAGCTAAGATTTGATATGTACTTCAATTCAAAGTGTTTTTGTAAATTTTTATTTATTAAATTTTTTTCTGAAAAATATAGTTAAGCATACAGCTTCAAATATCCATTGAATAGAAGTTATCCACCAAATATAGGTTACAGAAGATTTAACTATATATATAAAATAGAACATTAAAGGGAGTCTAAGAAGCCAACTGGAAATAAAGGAAACTAAAAATGGTGTTTTAGTATCTCCAAATCCTTTTAATGATCCACCTAAAATCATTGATATAGCCATAGGAATTTGTTCTAAAGAAGCAATCATAAGACAACGGCTACCTAAAGCGATAACTTGTTTCTCAGAACTTGTTATAAATAATTTTATTATAAATGATGGGAATATAAGAAAAATAAGACCGGTTATTCCCATTATACAAATCCCTAATAATGCGCAAGTATGTGAATAGTCTTTAGCTTTTTCAATATTTTTTTCGCCTATTTTATGACCAGTTAATGTAGTTGCTGCTACAGCAAAACCCCAACCAGGCATAAAGGATATAGATTCTACAGTAAGAGCTATTTGATTAGATGCAAAAGCTACAGTTCCTAAATGCATTATCATAAAAGTATTAATTAATTTACTTACACTTAATGAAGCCTCTTGAAGTGATGATGGAATAGATAATCCTATTAAGTATTTTAAACGGTTTATATTAATATTTTTAATATACTTTATTTTAGGTTTAATTTTAGATTTAGTAAATAAATAGTATATACCAAATATAAAACCAGATAGGTTAGCTATAGAAGTTGCTATAGCAGCACCTTTTATTCCTAATTCGGGCAATCCTAATTTGCCAAATATAAGTCCATAATCTAAAGTTAAATTTACTATGTTAATTAATATGGATATAAATAAAGGGGTTTTGGTATTGCCATATCCCCTAACTATAGAATTCATTAGGCTAGTTAGCATACTAAAAAATATTCCTAGAGAAACTATTTTCATATATATTGTTCCATTTATCAATACAGCTTCTTTAGCATTAGAAAGGCTAAGAATGGCTTTAGGAAAAATAAATAGTATAATGGAAATACAAAAGGCTATTAACATTCCTATAAATAATCCTATAGAGGCATACTCTTCAGCTAAGGGTAAATCTTTACTTCCATAGCTTCTAGCTACTATAGAAGTTATACCAATAGATAATCCAACAGCTATAAATATATTTGTAAAAGTATATATTATTTCAGAACTTAATCCTACAGTACTTACAGCAATTTGGCCGCCATATTGTCCAACCATCATAGTATCAAGAACCCATATCATCATATATAGAATCATCTCTCCAACCGCAGGGAGAGCTAAAGATAGTACAGTTTTTATATTTTCTTTATTAATTTTCAATAAAATTCCCCCACTCGAAAATATTGGCAATTTAATAGTAACTTATACTATGAAATAAAGCAATATAGTTAATAAAGATATATTTATATGATAAAATTAAACTAAAATATAATGTATAGAAATAGAGGTGAGAAAAGTGCTAAAGTGGTCTCAGTTATATAATGAATGTATTAATTGTAACAAATGCCCTTTAGTTAAAGATAGAACTAATATGGTATTTGGAGAAGGATATATAAATGCACCTATTATTTTTATAGGAGAAGCTCCAGGAGCAGATGAGGATAGAACAGGAAAACCTTTTGTGGGAAAAGCTGGGCAGTTACTTACTAAAGCATTGTTAGCATTAGAATTTAAAAGAGATGAACATTATTATATATGTAATGTTTGCAAATGTAGACCAGAAAATAATAGAACACCTAAAGAAGAAGAAGCTAGGGAGTGTTTACCCTTTCTAAGGAATCAAGTGGCATTAGTAAAACCTAAAATTATAGTTTGTTTAGGAGCAACTCCTTTGAAATATATTATTGGAGAGCAATTTAGAATAACAAGAGATAGGGGAAAATGGATAG
Source organism: Clostridium sp. CTA-1 (assembly GCF_054768215.1). Lineage (NCBI taxonomy): Bacteria > Bacillati > Bacillota > Clostridia > Eubacteriales > Clostridiaceae > Clostridium > Clostridium sp. CTA-1. Next base: position 45,525 of record NZ_BAAAAP010000018.1, on the reverse strand, counting down.
AAAGAAAAGGATATCATATTATGGCAACTTTTCATCCAGCAGCTTTATTTAGAGATGAGTCTAAGAAAAAATTATTTTGGCAGGACTTAAAATCTATTAAGGTAAAATATGATGAATTGATCAAAAATAACATAATTTAAAGCTAATATAAAGTGAAAGAGGATACAAATGGATAATACGGAATTATCAAAAGAACTCATAAAATTTATGATTACTATGAAAAAACAAACTAGGGAATATTTAAATTTAAATTTTACATTAAAATTAACAGAGCAACAGTTTGTAACATTATTTATTTTAAAAAAGAATAAAAAAATAACATTAAAAAAGTTAAGTACATATATATGTGTGTCTACATCTAGTTTATGTATAATGTTAACTAGAATGATGGAAGAGGAATTGGTTTATAGAGAAGTGGATGAGAGAGACAGGAGAAATACTTTTTATAGTTTAACAGAAAAAGGAATAAATTTGATAGATAAAGAAATAAAAGGTAAAGTAGATAATATAGAAGAAAAAATAATGAATTTATCTTTGGAGCAAAAGGAAAAGTTATATGAAGCTATAAAAGATATAGAAGAAATTATTGATATATTAGAATAATTTTGTGTATTATAGAAATAATAATATATAAATATAATGAATATATTGACAGAAACTTATTTATACCCTATGATTATACTAAATGCTATGAAGGAAAGAGTAATAAGTGAAGATATCTAAAGAGAGTCGGATAAGGTGAAAGCCGATGATATGGAAACTTACGAATATGGCTCCAGAGCAGGTTGTCTGAAGTATAGTAGGATAACACGGTAACAACCGTTATATTGTAAAGTGATAACATATATATGAAGTCACTTATTAAGACTTTTACTGTGAAGTAAAGGTGAATTAGAGTGGTACAGCGAAATTTACGCCTCTATATAAAACTAAGAGTTTTATATAGAGGTTTTTATATTATAAAGATGAAGGAGGACTAAGAATGTCAAAGGGAACTTATTATGTAACAACACCTATATACTATCCATCAGCTAAACTTCATATAGGAAATACCTATACAACAGTAGCTGCGGATACCTTAGCTAGATTTAAAAGACTTACAGGTTATGATGTAATGTTTTTAACAGGTACAGATGAACACGGACAAAAAATACAAAGATTAGCAGAGGCTAAAGGGGTTACACCTAAGGCTTATGTAGATGAAATAGTAGCGGGAATAAAAGACCTATGGAAAATGATGAATATAGATTATGATAAATTTATAAGAACAACAGATGATTATCATGTAGAATTAGTACAGAAAATATTTAAAACATTGTATGATAAGGGAGATATATACAAAAGTGAATATGAAGGATGGTATTGCACACCTTGTGAATCCTTTTGGACAGAAACTCAATTAGTAGAAGGAAAATGTCCAGATTGCGGAAGACCTGTAGAAAAAGCAAAGGAAGAAGCTTATTTCTTTAAAATGTCAAAATATGCTCCAAAACTTATAGAATATATAGAATCTCATCCAGATTTTATACAACCGGAATCAAGAAAAAATGAAATGATAAATAATTTTTTAAAACCTGGTCTTCAAGATTTATGTGTATCTAGAACATCTTTTGATTGGGGAATACCAGTGACTTTTGATGAAAAGCATGTAATATATGTTTGGATAGATGCACTAGCTAATTATATAACAGCATTAGGATATAATACAGAAAAGGATGAATTATATAAAAGATATTGGCCAGCAGATGTGCATTTAGTTGGTAAGGATATATTAAGATTTCATACTATATACTGGCCAATTATGCTTATGGCATTAGATATACCTCTTCCAAAGCAAGTATTTGGTCATGGATGGCTTTTAGTAGATGGTGGTAAAATGTCAAAATCTAAAGGTAATGTGGTGGATCCAGTGGTTTTAGTAAATCATTTTGGCACAGATCCTGTAAGATACTATCTTCTTCGAGAAATACCTTTTGGCGCAGACGGAATGTTTAATAATGAGATTTTTATAAAAAAAATAAATTCAGATTTAGCAAATGATTTAGGAAATCTATTATCTAGAACAGTAGCTATGATAGAAAAATATTTTGATGGAGAAATACCAGAGGGAAATTGTAAAGAAGATATAGATGAAGATTTAATAAAATTAGCCCTTGAAACTCCAAGAAAAGTAGAAGAAAATATGGAAAAACTAAGAATTCCAGAAGCGTTAGAAGAAATATGGACATTTATAGGAAGAGCTAATAAATATATAGATGAAACAACACCATGGATTCTTGCAAAAGACGAGTCTAAAAAAGAAAGATTAGGCACAGTATTATATAATTTAGTAGAAAGTTTAAGAATAATATCAGTATGTATATCAGCATTTATACCGGAAACAAGTATAAAAATAAATGAACAGATAAATACAGACATCTTAAATTGGGATAGTTTAAGTGAATTTAACGGAACTAAAGTAGGTACAAAGGTTAAAAAAGGAGAAGCTATATTCCCAAGAATAGATATAGAAAAGAAAATAGATGAATTAAATAAACTTAAAGAAGAACAATTAAGACAAAACAAAGCTAAAAATATAGCACCTATAAAAGAAGAAATAACTATAGATGATTTTGAAAAAATAGATTTAAGAGTAGCTAAAGTTTTAGACTGTGAGCCTATAAAAGGAGCTAAAAAATTATTAAAATTAAAAGTTAGCTTAGGTGGAGAAGAAAGACAGGTAGTTTCAGGAATAGCTAAATATTATAAACCAGAAGATTTAATAGGTAAAAAAGTAGTATTAGTAGCTAATTTAAAGCCTGTTAAGCTAAGAGGAGAATTGTCACAAGGAATGATTTTAGCAGCATCAACAGAAGATGATAGTGAGTTATTTGTAGCATCTATAGATGGAGACATTGAAGAAGGAAATATAGTAAGGTAAGGATTAAAGCTAATTATATCAAATTAAGAACTGAGCTGTTGACAAATAAAGTTTGTTAGCAGCTTTGTTTTCGGTACATAATATATTGAAAGTAGTAAATTTACAATTTATAATTTATTTTGTAATATATTATCATAAAATATTAAAGTGAGGAGTTTGAAAAAATGAAATTTTTAATAGCATCAATAATAGGTGGAATAATAGGTTATCTTACTAATTGGATAGCTATAAAGATGTTATTTAGACCCTATGAAGAAAAAAAAATATTCGGTATGAAGGTTCCATTTACACCAGGACTTATTCCAAAAGAAAAAACTAGAATAGCAAAAAGTGTAGGTAATGCTATAGGAGAGCATTTATTATCTAGTGAGATTATCGTAAAGTCTTTATGTAGTGAAAATATGAATAACAGACTTAAAATTTGGATAAGACAAAAGGTATATTCTTTAATCACAACAAAAAAAACTTTGGAAGATAAATTTAAAGAGTTTTTAGATTATAAATATGAGTATTTTATAACTGCTTTAAAAACAAGTTTAAGTAAGTTAACTATTAACAATTTAAAAAATGAAAAGAATAGAGACAAAATGAAAGAAATTATAAAAATTAAGTTAGATAAGATATTATCTCTTAATGGTAACCATATTACTAATAATCACATATATAAACAAATAAAAGCAAGTTTAATAAATAATACAAATGAGTATTTAAAGTCAGATAATTTTAAACATGTTTTAAAAAGCTTAATCATAGAAAATATAAAGGATGAGGAAGTTTTAAATAAAAAAATAGGTGATATAATCCCTAGTAACTTTAGTTCAAATATAAAAGTATATGTTTATAGAAAGAAAGATAATTTATCAAATTACATAAATGAAATGCTTAAAGAAGAAGAAAATATAAATAAATTAAAAAATATATTAAAAGAAGTTATAAATAATAATGTAAATTCTTTTATGTCAATGTTTGTAGACATAAATGCTATATCAGATAAAACAATTGTATTTTTAGAAGAATACTTACAAAGGGAAGAAACTAAAGAAGAAATGGTATCTTTAGTAAATAAAAGTATAGACAAAATCTTAGATACAGATTTACAGGATATTATAGAAAATATACCAGAAAACAATAAGGATGTAATTGTGGATGAAACAGTAGATATATTATGCGAAAAATTCCAAAATACTGAGATGATTTTAGAAATAATAGAAAAAATAGAAAGTCATATTCAGGGGAAAAGTTCTTTAAATGACATAATAGAAAAAATAAATATAGATCCATATAAATTTATAAATAGTATTATAGATAAATTTATAGATAGTGAAAATTTTGAAGTTATAATTAATAATTTGATAAGTGATATAATTGAAAACTTTATGAAGACACCTATATACGAATTAACTCAAGGAAATGAAGAAGGAATATTAAATACTAGTTACCAAATGGTAAAAAATGTATATAATAGATTCATAGAAAACCAAGCAGAAGAGGTTATATCAATCCTTGATATAGCTAGTATTGTAGAAGATAGAATAAATGAGTTTGATGTTTATTTGGCTGAAGAAATAATATTGGAAATATCTAGCAAAGAGTTAAAAGCAATAACTTGGTTGGGAGGATTATTAGGTGCTTTAATAGGAATTTTATCTCCTATATTAAGTAAAATATAATTAATTTTCCAGTCAATTTTAATTTCTAAAAATAATCGCTTTGACTAATTTAAAAATTTTAATTATAATATATAGAAAATGAAAAATTATTAAGAATATATTAATAAAGTTTAAAGAAAAAATAAAATATTGGGATTTGGAGGCAATTCTATGAAAAAATATAGAATATTTGATGCTCATGCCCATTATGATGATGAAGCTTTTGATGAAGATAGAAGTGAAGTTATAAAAGAACTTGAAGAATTCGGCATATTAGGAGTATTAAATTGTGGTTCTTCTTTAGATACTTCTAAAACATCAGTAGAGTTGAGCAACAAATATAATTTCTTTTATGCAGCAGTAGGAGTGCATCCAGAAAATGCAGAAGAAATTAATGAAAAAACCTTAAAGGAAATAGAAAGACTATCAGAAAATGAGAAAGTAAAAGCTATAGGAGAAATAGGACTAGACTATTATTATGAAGAAAATCCTAAGCGGGATATTCAAATAAAAGCTTTTAAAAAGCAAATGGAATTAGCAGAAAAATTAAACTTACCTGTAGTGATACATGATAGAGATGCGCATAAAGATACATTAGATATTATAAAACAATTTTCTAATGTAAAAGGAGAAGTGCATTGTTTTTCAGGTAGTGTAGAGTTTGCTAAGCAATGTGTAGATTTAGGATATTATATAGGGGTTACAGGAGTGGTAACTTTTAAAAATGCTAAAAAAATAGTAGAAGTTATAAAAAGTGTTCCAATGGATAGAATCTTAGTTGAAACTGATTGCCCATATATGGCTCCTACTCCTTTAAGAGGTAAAAGAAACAGATCTGAGTATATAAAATATATGATAGATAAGATAGCAGAAATAAAAGAAATAAGTTCTGAAGAAGTAACTTCACAAATATTAATTAATATAAAAGATTTATTTAGTATAGATGTTATAAAAAATAAGTATTAAAAATATGAGAAATATTAATAATAATTTTGAATTTCTCATATATTTTAAATAAATTTATTTTGAAATATTCCACCGATACCCTTTATTTAAAAAGCAATTATATAATAATTTTTATATATATAATATGCACAAAGGCTGCATTACTAACCAAAAAGCATGAGCAAATTTGACAGATTTAAATATACCGAATATAATAGCAATGTTGCTCTTGCCCGAAGGAGGTTTTTATGGTGGAAAAATTAAAGAAGAAAATTAAAGAACATTTTTCCAATGGTCCTAAGGCAATTCTGATTGTTGTAGTAATCTTAATGATATCGAGCATAATAATTACTAATATGAGAAAAACAATAATTGTTTCAATAGACGGAAAAGAAAGCCAAAAAATTACAACATTTAAAAAAACATATGCAGAAGCCTTAATGTCGAAAAATATACAAGTAGGACCAAAGGACAAAGTTCAGCCTAAATTAGAGGCTGAAATTAAAGACGGAAGCAAATTAAGCATAAAGAAAGCAGTTAAAGTTAATGTAGAAGTTGATGGTAAGAAATTAGCTATTCAATCTGCAGAAAATAACATAGGAAATATGCTAAAAAAAGAGGGGATACAAGTTAAAAAACTTGATAAAGTAACCCCAAGTAAAGAAGAAAAAATAAAAAAAGGATTGAAAGTAACAGTTACAAGAGTAGAAGAAAAAGTAGTAAAGAGCAAAAAAAATATGGATTATGAAACAGTAGTTAAAGAAGATGATTCCCTTGAAAAAGGTGACAAAAAAGTCATAAGGGAAGGACAAAGTGGAGAGAAAGAAGTAGCAATAAAAGTAGTTTATGAAGATGGAAAAGAAAAAGTAAGAAAAGTAGTATCAGAAAGCATAAAAAAACAACCAGTATCTAAGGTAGTTGCAATGGGAACTAAGGTTACAAATGTTAACACTCTTTCTAGAGGAGGAAGTGTTACTGGTACACCAAGTGGTAGATCATTAAGAATGAGAGCTACAGCATATACATCAAGTTATGAAGATACAGGTAAGAGTCCTGGAAGTCCTGATTTTGGAGTTACAGCTACAGGAACTACAGCAAGAAGAAATTCAGGAGGATATAGTTCAATAGCAGTAGATCCAAGGGTAATACCTTTAGGAACAAAACTGTTTGTTGAGGGGTATGGATATGCTATAGCAGAGGATACTGGCGGAGCAATAAAAGGAAATGTTATTGATTTATATTTTGATTCCAATGTTGAAGTATCAAATTGGGGTTCAAGGTGGGTAAATGTTTATATTCTAGATTAATTTAAGTAGGAGCGTTAGCTCCTATTTTTTTCTATTAAAAATATTATATAATAGTTATATTGGAGGGATATTATGATTAAGGAAGTTATAGTAGTAGAGGGAAGAGATGATATTACAGCAGTAAAAAGAGCAGTAGATGCAGAGATGATAGCGGTGGGTGGATTTGGAATAAATTCTAAGGTTATAAAAAAAATAAGAGAAGCTCAGAAAAGGCAAGGGGTAATAGTATTAACAGATCCTGATTATGCAGGGGAAAAGATAAGAAAATATATATGTAATAGGGTTAAGGGAGTAAAGCATGCTTATATATCACAGGAAGAAGGAACCAAGGAAGATGATATAGGAGTAGAAAATGCAGCTCCAGAAGCTATAATAAGAGCATTAAATTTAGCTAAATGTGAAGTTAAGCAAGAGAGAAAAGAATTTGATATGAATGATATGATATTTTTTAAATTAACAGCAAATGAAGAGTCAAAAGAAAGAAGAGAAAAACTAGGGATGGCTTTAGGAATAGGATATTGCAATACTAATCAGTTTATAAAAAGACTTAACAATTTTGGTATAACAAAAGAAGAATTTATAAAGGCTATAAAAGATTTAGATAAGGGGAATGAATAATATGAATACAAAGGAAATAGTTAATAAATATGAATTTAAGTTTAATAAAAATTTAGGACAAAATTTTTTAGTAGATGAATCTGTATTGGAAGATATAATAGAGGGAGCGGAAATAAGCAAAGAAGATACTGTTATAGAAATAGGTCCTGGAGTTGGAACTTTAACTAAAGAGCTTTTAGAAAAGGCAAAAGAAGTTTATTCTATAGAATTAGATGGTGATTTAATACCTATCTTGAAAGAAGAGTTAAAGGAGTATAATAATTTTACACTAATACATAAAGATGCATTAAAAATTGATTTTAATGGGTTGATGGAAAATAAGGATTCCATAAAATTAGTAGCCAATTTACCTTATTATGTAACCACACCTATTATATCAAGATTACTTACAGAAAAATGTGATTTTAAATCACTAACCATAATGATTCAAAAGGAAGTAGCGGAAAGAATAAATGCTGAACCTAACTGCAAGGAGTATGGTTCATTAACCGTTTTGGTACAATATTATTGCGATACAAAAATAATAAGAAGAGTATCTCCAAATTGTTTTATACCAAGACCTAAAGTAGATTCTATAGTTATAAAATTAGATAAACTTTCAGAACCAAGAGTAAAGGTGAAAAGTGAAAAATTATTTTTTAATGTAGTAAGAAGTTCATTTAATATGAGAAGAAAAACTTTATGGAATTCATTAAAAAGTTTAAATATAGATAAAGAAAATATGGAAAATGCTTTTGAAAGAGCAGGGATAGATTCAAAGCGAAGGGGAGAGACTTTATCTATAGAGGAATTTGGAAAACTTTCAGATTGTATATATGATATATTATAATTTAAATAATTAAGTTCACTTTTTGTAAGATAACTCATATATTATATTGAATAATTATATTTGGGGGTACAATAAAAAGTGGCACAGAAAAAGAATTATAGTAGATACTTTATAATATTAGAGGAAGATGAAAAAGGATACTCTTTAGGTGTTGATAAATCCGCATCAGGATATGTAAAATTAGAAAATAAAAATGGCAAGTGCAAAATATCTTATTATGTTCAAAATATAAAAAAACAATCTTCACCTTACCACATGGTTTTAATATGCAATAAAAAAGGAAGCAAAGATATAATAAAAATAGGGGAAATGAACATAGATGAATATGGAAGAGCAGACATATGTTATGAATATCCAGTAGACAACATAGGAAATTGTGGAATAAATGCAGATAAAATATCAGGAGCAGCAATAGTAAAATTTTTAGATTCAAATATAATATCTGTTATGAGCGGATTCTCAACAACGGACATACCAGCATGGAAGTCATTTAGTATTATAGAAAGTAAGGAGAGAAAAAAGGAAGATATAAAAGAAGAAAAGGTTAATAAAACAATATTTGATAAATATGAGGAAACTATAGAAGAAATAAAAACTAAAGATAATAATACCAATAAGGATGGAGATAATAAAGTAAAATCAGTACAGGAACATAAAGAAAAAAATTTACACAGCGAAAATAGAGAAAAAGGTAAAGATATAAAAGAATCTAATGGAAAAGATTTAGATAGTGAAGATAGAGAAAAAGGTAGAGATATAAAAGAATCTAATGGAAAAGATTTAGATAGTGAAGACAGAGAAAAAGATAAAAATATAAAAGAATCTGATGAAAAAGATTTAGATAGTGAAGACAGAGAAAAAGGTAAAGATATAGAAAAATCTAATGAAAAAGATTTAGAAAAAACAAAGAAACCTATAGGAAAAAATGAATATAAAAAAAGAAATAAGCAAAATACTCCTATTGGGTTAGAGGGTAAGTATTTCAGATCTTTAGTAGAGGACTTAGATAGTGTAGATAATATAACTGATGAAATAAAGAATTGTATTTGGTATAAAATAGATGCTAAAGATGAAGATGATATGAGAAATACCTGTAATTATGATAAGTTTATGGTTTTATATAATCCTATGTTAGGATATTATTCTTATATAAAAAAACATGGACATTATATTTTAGGTTATAAGTGCGATAGTTCAGGTAATATGAAATACTTAGTATATGGAATCCCCGGAGACAAAACTAGAAAAGACCAACCATTTAAAGGTAAATCAGGATTTGTGACTTGGATTGAAAGCAAAGAAAATAATTTAGGATATTGGCTAATGTTTTATGACTATAAAACTAATAATATATTAATACCTGTTAAATAGAGGCATGTTAATACATGTCTCTGTTTTTATTTATGTTATTTTTTATAATATATTAATATTTTAAGAAGTAATAATAAAATTATTTTTAAAGCATATATATGATATATAAGTAGCCATATGGAGGTGAAGAGTCACTTAATTATATAATATAAGTGATTTATATGAAGGTATTAATTATAAATAAGAAAAGATTTGGTGTAACAATGATAATAATTGGATTAATGCTAATACTTTTTGGGTTAGAAAAAAACTTTGATAGTAGACTAAAAATAGCAGCTTTAATTCATAACAATGTATCTTCTTTTAAAGAGTATAATATATTAAATGGGAAGATTTCATATAAACTTCCTTCTAACTGGGAAATAAATGAAGAGATTATTAATGGAGAAGATATAATTTATAGCAATTCTTTTATGGATAAAAAAAATAATATGCAGGGATTTATACAACTATGGAATTATAAAGGTGATTTAAAAACATTCATTAAACATAGTAAAGAAGTATCAGAGAAACAACAAATAGATTATACAAAATATAGTCTTGTACCCATAGACATTAATAATATAAAAGGATATTTAGCTCAATATTCTATATTAAAAGAAAATGAAGAATATGTAGCTTATGAATATTTTTTAAAATTGGAAGAAAGATTTATTAGAGTTTCATTTTTTGTACCAGAAAAATATCATCAAGAAAGTATAGAAACTGTATTTAATACTATATTGAAAAATATTGTTTACAAACATTAAAAACTAATTATATTAAAATTGATATGCTCCCCTTAAGGTAGACAGATTAAAAATCTGTTATCGCCAAGGGAAGCATTTTTGTACATATAAGAACTAAATACACATCAGAAGAAAAGTATGTTATAATGTTGTTGTATTTTAATAAAGTTGTATGGAGGTATAATTAATTGCTCTATAATAAGAAAAAATTTATTTTATTATTTGTAATTTTTGTTTTATCTTTTTCTATTACAGGATGTAATAGTATAGATAAAATGAAGTTAAAATTAGGTCTTAAAAATAATGATTTTGAATATATAAAAGAAAATAAAGTTCAGAAAATAATAATACAAAATACTAGAGATAAAGGTTTTAGATTTGTAATTACAGATAAAAAGGCTATAAAAGAATTGTATGATATTTTATCATCAGCTAAGCCAGTAAATACAAAATCTTCTTTAGAGCCAGATTATATATTTGAAATGGATGAGGCAGGGAATAAAGCTTATAAGTTTAATTACATAGCTGGATTAGATAAAAAGGAAGCAGGAAACCTATATAGTCAAGATAAAATTTACATAGTATCTAAAAGAATAGATAATGATATAATAAAAAGTTTTTGGACTATAAGAAAACCTAAAGATTTCAAATATGTATATTACAATTCTATAGTAGAAGTACTAAAAAAGGAAAATATAAATAAAAGTAATAAAAATAAGGTAGGTATAAATATTAAAGATGATGTAGATATTGCTAAATTCATATTATCTACTGATTTAGAAGAGTTTAAAATTGAATTAAAAAATAATTTTAATAATGTAGAACTTATTAAAGATAATAATGTCAATCATGACATAGAAGTTAATGTGGATACAGAAGGTTACAAATCTACTATGTATAAAGCAGTAATTAAAATTAGTAATAAGAAGAAAAGAACAGAAAAGAAATACTATATTGTAGATGAGTATAAGAATAACAGATGGAATATAAATATATATAATGAAAAACCGGAGAATTTTTGATAAAAGATTCTTCCCAGACCCCATGCAATGCATGGGGTTTTGTAAAAATTTAATTAATTTTGGGATTAATTTTTAAAATTATCTTATTTTTCCCTTTTATGTATTTAATAAATAAAGTTTATAAATTATAATTAAATAAATATATAATATTTTTATAGGAGGCAAATATGAAAAAGAAGACTATAATAATTACCGGGGCAATATTAGTAATTGGCTTGTTTTTAATTTTAGGAGTTTTTAAAAGCAAAAAAAATAGTAACATAAGTGTAAAGACTATTAAAGTAACTAAAGGAAATGTAGAATCATATCTATCAACAACAGGTGATGTAGTGTCCAAAAATAAAAAAGAATACTTAGGTGGACAAGCAAAGATTAAGAAAGTTAATGTTAAAGTTGGAGATAAAGTAAAAAAAGGACAATCTTTATTAAACTTTGATATGTCTGAATTAGAAAATGACAGACAAGTGGCTCAAATGGAATATGACAATGCTATTTCACAAAAGAAGGCATTAAAGTCTGAAAAAAATTCTGAGCAAAATAAAATGAATTCTATAACAAGTAGCCAAATTGAACAAGTAGAAAATTCTGTTCGATTAGCTGAATTAAAATTAGAATCTGTTAATGATAAAATAAATGAAAGTGAAGAAACCATTGCTGATATTGATGGTATAGTAACAGAGGTTAATGCACAGGCAGGCGGAATAAGTGCAGGACAAGGACAACCTTTAGTAGTAGTTGAAAATGTAGATGACTTAAAAGTAGCCGTATCTTTAGGTAAATATGATTCTACAAAGGTTAAAAAAGGAATGAAAGTGTTTGTTAAAAATGATGACAAAAAGTATGAAGCAAAAGTAGATTTTATAGCCCCTACAGCGAAAAAGACTATTAAGGAAGCAGGGGGCGGAAATGACACTACATTAGATTGCGAAATATATCTTTCTAAAAATAATTCTAAGGACTTAAGAGTTGGTTTTGACGTAGATGTAGATATACTATTAGGAGAATCAAAAAATGTATTAAAAATACCATTAGAAAGTATAAAAACAGATAAATATAATAAATCACATGTATATGTTGTAGAAGAAGGAAAAGTTAAAGAAAAACCAGTACAGTTAGGAACACAGTCAGATATGGAAGCTGAAATTATAAGTGGATTAAAATCAGGAGAAAAGGTTATATTAAATCCTAATACTTCAATTAAAACAGGTGTTAGTGTACAAGAAAAGTAGGTGATAAAAATTGTTAACAGTTAAAGATATAGAAAAAACTTATAATACAGGAGAAATAAGTTTTAAAGCTTTAAAGGGAATATCTTTAAAAATAGAAAAAGGAGAATTTACATCTATAATGGGTCCATCTGGTTCTGGTAAATCTACATTCATGAATATATTAGGATGTCTAGATAAAATGGACAAGGGTGAATACATATTAAATGGTAAAGATGTAACGGATTTAACAGAAAACGATTTAGCTTATGTTAGAAATAAAGAAATAGGGTTTGTTTTTCAGGCATTTAATTTATTACCTAGGATGACAATATTAGATAACGTGGAATTACCAATGGTTTATGCTGGAGTACCATTGAAAGAAAGAAAAGAGCGTGCATTAAGCGCTTTAGAGAGAGTGGGACTTATAGATAGAATAAATCATAGACCTAATGAAATATCTGGTGGTCAAAAACAAAGGGTTGCTATAGCTAGAGCTATAGTAAACAATCCATCTGTTATAATGGCGGATGAACCTACAGGAAATTTGGATACAAAGTCATCATTAGATATAATGAGGATTTTTCAAAATCTAAATGAAGAAGGTTCTACTATAATAATGGTAACTCATGAACCGGATATTGCTAAATACACTAAAAGAGTAGTTAAATTTAGAGATGGCCATATAGTATCAGATGAAAAAGTTTTAAATAGGGAGATAGTAGAATGAAATTTTTAGAAAATTTGAAAATGGCTTTAGATAGCATAAAATCAAATAAAATGCGATCTTTTTTAACTATGCTAGGCATAATTATAGGAATAAGCTCTGTTATAACCATAGTATCTTTAGGAAAAGGTGGACAAAATACTATAACTGGCGAATTTGAAAAAATAGGATCTGCTACAGTAAGTATAAAAGTAGATGAATCAAAGGCAAGCAGTAATGATTATATAAAGCAAGAAGATGTTGATATAATAAGGGATAAAGTAGAAAAGGTTAAATATGTTGCACCAATAGTTTCAAGACCTGGATCTGTAACAGAAGGAACAAAAAATAAAAAATTATATATAGATGGTTCAACTCCAGATGTACAGTATGTTACTAATGCTGAAATGGTTTATGGAAGGTTTTTCAATGAGGGAGAACATGTAGAAGGTAAACCTGTAGTTATAATAGATGAAAGATCAGCAAGAAATATTTTTGGAACAGAGGATGTAGTTGGAAGGAAACTAAAAATAAATGCTAAAACATCTAGTAAACAGGCTACTGTTATAGGTGTTAGTAAATCAGAGTCAGGACCTTTTTCTGGGGGCGGTGAGGATAGTCCTATATTTTTAACGTGTCCTATAAATTTTTTAAAAGATTTATATCCTGAGGATTTTACTATAGGTAATCTATATGTTATAGCAACAGATAAAAATGATACTGAAGAAGCTGGAGTTATGGCTAAAAATATATTAGAAAATAGACATCATAATAAAGGAAAAGATATGTATAAAGTTGAAAACATGTTAAAACAATTAGATGAAGTAAATAAAGTTATAGGAATATTTACTACATTTATTGGAGCAGTAGCAGCTATATCCTTATTAGTCGGTGGTATAGGCGTTATGAATATAATGCTAGTATCTGTTACGGAAAGAACTAGAGAAATAGGTATAAGAAAATCATTAGGTGCCACTACGAAAAATATATTAGTACAGTTCCTAACAGAATCAGTAATAATATCTTTAATAGGTGGGCTTATAGGTATGATATTAGGTATAGTATTTGCAGAAATTATAGGAAAGTTTGTAAAGATATCTCCATCAGTATCTATAGCAGCTATACTCATAGCTATATTATTTTCTTCTTCTGTAGGAATATTTTTTGGTATATACCCAGCCAAAAAAGCAGCAAAGCTAAATCCAATAGATGCATTAAGATATGAATAAAGTTTAGGGCATTTGCTTATAACTTTATAAGTGATATAATTACACTATAAATTTACTTTGAAATATATAGGAGGTTTTTTTAATGAGTAATTGTGATAGCTGTGCTAGTAAAGGAACATGCAACAGTGAGGAAAGCTGTTCCAAGGAAACTTTTAAATATGGGAATGCAAAAAATATTATAGGTGTAATTAGTGGAAAAGGTGGAGTAGGAAAATCAACAATAACAGGAATATTAGCTACTAAATTAAGAGAAGAAGGCTATAAAGTAGGGGTGTTAGATGGTGATATAACAGGACCATCTATGCCAAGATTTTTTGGTATTAGTGATAAGAGAGCAGCTATAATTCCAACAGGAGAAAAGGAAGAAGTTAAAATAATACCTGTAGAAACTAAAACAGGAATAAAAGTAATGTCTTTAAATTTATTAACAGAACAAGAAGAAGCTCCTGTTATATGGAGAGGACCTGTAATAACCGGAGTTTTGACTCAAATGTATACTGACACTGAGTGGGGTGAACTAGATTACTTACTTATAGATATGCCTCCTGGAACTGGTGATATAGCATTAACTGTAATGCAAAGTTTACCTGTTACAAAGATGGTGGTTGTTTCTACACCTCAAGATATGGTTTCTATGATAGTTAAGAAAGTAGTTATAATGATAGAAAAAATGGGAATAGAGGTTCTAGGAGTAGTAGAAAACATGTCTTACATAAAATGTGGAAGCTGTGGAGAAAAGCTAAATGTATTTAGTAAAAAATCAGCAAAAGAACAAGCAGATTATCTAAATATACCACTAATAGCGGATATGCCTATAAATCTTGATTTATCTGAAAAGATGGAAAAGGGAGAAGTAGAGGCGTTTATTACAAATAATAAAGAATATACTCAGTTATATAATAACTTTAAGAATTTATATAAATAATAATAAGGCTTCAATGAATATTCATTGAAGCCTTATTAATTATATTTAAAATATAATTATATTATTTTAGGAATAAAAAAACTATAAAAGTTCAATATAATTGTATAGGAATTTATATAGAAGGGAGAGTTTTAGGATGAAGATAGAAATTGATAAGGATAAATGTATAGGATGTGGTCTATGCCGAGATATAGGAGATGGATTATTTAAAATAGGGGAAGATGGTAAGGCAGAATTAACAATAGATCCAGTACCAATTATGAAAGAGCAATATGGTAAAGAAGGAGAATACGTTTGTCCTGTCAATGCTATAAGAACTATAATATAGATGTATTTATTGTATTACTATTGAATAAAATCAATATATTCGATAGATTTACTAAATTTGCAATATTTGGTATAATGAATGTGTTAATAAAGTTATGCATGATTTTAGTAAAATCTTAAAGGAATCAATAGTTATGGATTTCTAATATATAACTATTGATATAGCTTTTTAGCAATAGGACAAGTTGTATAAAATATGTATTTATTTCATTATAATTTGGAACTGTATTAATATAGCTTGTCTTATAAAATATATTACGGTAGGACATAAATATATATCCTACTCAAATATTTTTTATATTTAAATATAATTATTCCATACTAATATTAAGTATAAAGTGAAATATATAGGTAATATAGATATAAAGTAAGAAAATTATACACTTAAAAATTATTAGAAAAAATTTATAATTTTATTATAAGGGGTTTGCTCTGTACACGGGTTTATATTTATTTTGTCACCTATTTTAGCATTGTCTTCAATATCTACAGCTAAACTTAAGCCATTGCTAAATTCAACTATAATGTTGTTTTCATTTATGTCTATAATTTCACCTAACATAGTAGCACCTCCTTTATATATTTTTTTATAAAAGACATATATTATTCATTAATTAAATAAATTAATTGGGGGTTAATATGTTATATGTTTTTATAATTGCATTATTTTTTATTATGATAATATATGAAAATATCATAATAATTAATCTAAGAAAAGATATAAAGAAATTAGAATATTCTAAGAACATGATGTATAATATGACAAAAAATATTAATAAACAAAAGACAATAGACAAAGTATATGAAATAATGTTAAAAACAGCTATAGATATAATACCAAAAGCAACTCAAGGCAGTATTTTGATAATGGACAAGGAAGAAAATTTTAATTATGCAGCAATACTAGGATATGATTATAAGTTAAAAAATATAAAACTAAATAAAAAAGAAGTTTATTTATATAAAATAAATAGATTTAAGGAAGCGGCCATAATTGAAAATCCTATAAAATTAGATGAAAAAATTTTAAACAAAGAAAAAATAAACAAATTTAAACAATTAGAAGCATTAAATATAAGTTGTATAATTTCAGCCCCAATATATATAGATAATAAATTATTTGGACAAATTAATATAGATTGTACAAAGGAAAACTATAAATTTAAAAAAGAAGATTTAGAGTTAATGGATCATATAAAAGATGAATTACAATTAATAATAAAATCTTTTATGGTAAAAGAAGAGTTAATACATAAAGCTAATTATGATGAATTGACAAAAATTTTTAATAGAAGATATTTTAATGAAATAATGAAAAATGAAATAAAAGAAAGTAATAAGACTTTAGTATTAATTGATATTGACAATTTTAAAACTATAAATGACATTTATGGACACAATACTGGAGATTTTATTTTAAGAGTTTTTGCTAACTTAATAAAAACATATTTAAGAGACAAAGATTTATTTTTTAGATTTGGAGGAGATGAATTTATAGTATTATTTAATGATTTAGATGATAAAGGTGTTATAGATTTTATGGAGAATATTAGAGAAAAAATTAATAAAGATAAAATTAAAGGAATACATGTGGATTTTAGCTATGGTATAAGTAAATTTAAAAATTATAATATGGAAAATTATGAGGATATAATAAATTTAGCTGATAAAAATATGTATATTAATAAGAATAAGAAAATTATAGTATAAAAATAGTAACCTGTTAAAGCTAATAGCATATATTCATAGATATAGAGGTGAATATATTGGATAGGAAACAGGTGATATTTAGAATATTTTTATCTATAGTAGTGGGTGGAGCTATAGGATTTGAAAGAGAAAGAAAGAATCGACCAGCAGGATTTAGAACTCATATATTAGTTTGTATAGGGTCTTGTATAGCCGTAATGATACAATTATATATAATACAATATATGAAAGAAATGATACGGATAGATGGGGAGTTTAGGTATTTATTAAGTGCAGATATATCTAGAATGGCATCTCAAGTTATTACAGGTGTAGGATTTTTAGGTGCTGGTACCATTATAAGAGATAAGGGCTCCGTAAAAGGATTAACAACCGCAGCAAGTATTTGGGTAGTTGCTTGTATAGGAATTTCAGTAGGATTAGGGTTCTATTTTTTAAGCTTGGTAGGTTTTTTAGGTTTAATAGTATCCTTAATTGTTTTTGAAAACATAGAAAGTTCAGTAATTGACAAAAACAAAGAATATAATATTATCATAGAATATTTACCTAAGAATAATGTAATGGAATATATTATAGATGAATTATTAAAAAATCAAATAACAATAAAAAGTATAAGAGTTTTTGACAAAAATATTAATGAAGATGAAACAATAAAAATAAAATTAATTATAAGTACAAAAAATAGATTAAATTTTTTATCTGTAATACAAAATTTACAAAGTAATAAAAATATATATGATATAAATATATTAAGAATTAATAGAATCAAAAATAGAATATTATAATGGAATATAAAAAGAACATGTATTTTTAAAATAAAATATATGTTCTTGTTATTTTTTGTAGGAAAAGGTATATTAATTCGAGCATTTATAGCATTTTACATTGGAGTATAAATATATATAAATATCAAGTATATATATTGTATAAAATTTAATATAAAAGTTAGATAAATTACATTAATTAAACTTAATCGGTATATTTATTTAAATATAAAATTGCTGAAAAAAATTTAAGATAGTATAATGTTCAAAGTACATATACACAATATGTTGTAGGTAGGAGGAATATAGTATGCTATATGTTGTGAAAAGAGATGGTAGAAAAGTAGAGTTTGATGTTGTAAAAATATCAAATGCTATTAAAGGTGCAGCAGAAGAAATTGCCTTTGATATGAAGGAAAGTGAAAATATAAGTTTAACTCAAAGGGTAATAAAAAAGATCGAGGATTCTAATAAAAAGGAAATATCAGTAGAAGATATACAAAATTTAGTTGAGCATGTTTTAATTGATAGCGGATTTAAAGAAATAGGATATGCCTATTCAAATTATAGAAGAGAGAGAACAAAAATAAGAGAAATAAAATCTGAATTGATGACAGCTATAGAAAAAATAGGAGTAGAAACAGATAGAGATAATGCTAATGTAGGTAATAATTTCAGTTCTAAACTTTTAAGAATAGCTAGTGAATCTAATAAATGGTATAATTTAGGTGTTATGCCAAAGCATTTGGCTAAACTACATGAAAATGGAGATATATATTATCACGATTTAGATAGTTATAATTTAACAGTAAATTGTTTAAATATAGATACAGGGAAAATATTACAAAGAGGATTTAATACAGGTTACGGTACAATTAATGCTCCAAAGAGAATTGAAAGTGCCGCAGAATTAAGTTGTATATTACTTCAATCTACTCAGAATGATATGTTTGGAGGTCAAGCACATGTAAATTTTGATAATGACATGGCTTTATTTATTCCTAATACTAGATCTGAAATAAGAAAAGAAATATTGGAAAATTTAAAGGGATTGGGGGTACAAGAAGAAGGCTTAAATGAGGAAAAAATAGATGAATTAGTAGAAGATAGATTAAAACTACGCATACATCAAGCTATGCAAGGAATAGTTTATAATCTGAATACTATGCATTCTAGAGCAGGATCCCAAGTACCTTTTAGTTCTATAAATATAGGAATACCTAAAAATAAAGATGCAGCTTTAATATGTGAAATATTTCTAAAGGAATATGAAAGGGGATTAGGTAAAGGTGAACAACCAATATTCCCTAATATAATATTTAGAGTAAAAGATGGAGTAAATAGAGAAGAGAAGGATCCTTACTATTACTTATTTAAATTAGCTGCTAGAATAGCAGGTAAAAGAATGAATCCTACCTTTATGAATATGGATTCAGACTTTAACAAGGAATATTATGATAAAGGAATAATACCAGCTACTATGGGATGTAGAACCTATGTATGCTCTAATATAAATGGTGAGGAAGGACCAGCTGGCAGAGGTAATATAGCTCCAACTACTATAAATCTTCCAAGAGTTGGAATATTAGCTAAAAAAGATCTAAACAAATTTTTTAATCTATTAGATAATAGATTAGAATTAGCAAGAGAATCCTTATTGCATAGATATGGTGTATTAAAAAAATTAAGAGTTAAGGATTTACCTTTCGTTGTAGGAGAAGGCTTAATGAAGGGGTCAGAAAATTTATCACCAGATGATTCTATTGAGCCTATTTTAAGAGAAGGATCTTGGGCTATAGGATTTATAGGTGTTGCAGAAACATTGACGGCTCTTATAGGAAATCATCATGGAGAAACAGAAGAGGCTAAAGAATTAGGAGTAAAAATAGTTTCTCATATAAGAGAGTTCTGTGATAAATATAAAGAAATAGATAAATTAAATTGGAGTTGTTATGCTACACCTGCAGAGGGTTTAAGTGG
This sequence comes from Clostridium sp. CTA-1, assembly GCF_054768215.1. Taxonomy (NCBI): domain Bacteria; kingdom Bacillati; phylum Bacillota; class Clostridia; order Eubacteriales; family Clostridiaceae; genus Clostridium; species Clostridium sp. CTA-1. The sequence goes on along the minus strand of NZ_BAAAAP010000018.1, from coordinate 25,290 downwards.
TAAGTTTATTCTTCAAGATAAGAAAGTTTTCGGAGAAATAAAGGGTGTTACAGATAAAAACTACTATACTAATAGCTATCATATACCAGTAGGTTTCCCAATATCAATTAAAGAAAAAATAAATATAGAAGCTCCTTATCATAAAATATGTAATGGTGGACATATAAGTTACATTGAATTAGATGATTATCCATCAGAAGATGTAATTATGGATATAATTCAATATTCATATAGAAATACTAATATATCTTATATGGGAATAAATTTTCATATAAAATACTGTAGAGAGTGTGGAACATATCTTGGAGTAGCAGAAGAAGTTTGTAATAATTGTGGAAGCACAAATATACAAGGTATATCTAGAGTAACAGGATATTTAAGCTTAGATGAAAGATTTGGTTCTGGTAAAGTAGCAGAAAGAGCTGATAGAACATCAAATAATTCTAACCATAGAAGAATCTATACTGTATAATAATTGAGGTGTTTAACTATGGAGAATAAATATTTACAAGTAGCAGGTTTTTTAGATAATTCCTTAGTTAATGGAGTAGGCTTAAGATCAGTAATATTTGTATCAGGTTGTAAGCATAATTGTGAAGGGTGCCAAAACAAGGAAATGCAATCCTTTTGTTATGGAGATAATATATCACTAAAAGATATATTAAAAAGAATAGAAAGCAATATGCCTTTAATAAAGGGTATAACATTTAGTGGAGGAGAACCACTAGAACATATAGAAGAACTAGGGATTTTAGCTGAAAAAATAAAAAACTTAGGGTTAAATATATGGTGTTATACAGGGTATACTTTTGAATATATTAAAAAAGAGATGGTTCAAAATCCTGAATTAAATAAATTAATGAATTTAGTAGATGTTTTGGTAGATGGTAAATATGATGAGTCAAAAAAAGATGGAATTTTAAAATATAGAGGATCATTTAATCAAAGAATAATTGATGTGAAAAAAAGTTTGAATAAAAATGAGGTTATTATTTTAGACTTGTAAAATATATAGATATATTAGGTTAGATAATCATTTAATAAAAGGATGTAAAACTTTAAAATAAAGTTTTACATCCTTTTATTGTTTACAAAGAAAAATATCTTCTATGCATAACAGCATAACTTAAAAGTTTTTAAGAATTAATCTTTAAATAATACTAAAGAAGCTGTTAAATGCATCGGGTGAAGCGGAAAAAGTATAGGAAGCAAGTTATAGCTTTCTATCTTACGATTTAGGCTATTCTTTGCAAGATGATAGCTGACCTATTTATCGCTTGGTTATCTACACCTGTACCGGCAAGAGTATCTTCAGTAGTTGATTTATTTTTGAGCGTAACGGTTGCTCCTACTGGAATGGATGCCAGAAACATGCCAGTCAATTCAGCTCTTTCTGTGTCATTCAACCCATCAGAATACATTCCGAAAAAAGAAAGAGGGTGCTCTGCTCCGTTAATGGCAACTGCATACGCAACATTAATCAGACCGCCAGTTGGTCGAACAGTCACTACATAGTTAATTTGATAAATCCCGGCTGTATTTACTGTAATTGTAGAAGTATTTGGTGTAAAATTAAAATCACCAGATTGAAGGGCAACAATGAATGTTACTTCACCTTCTGGAGGAACATCCTGTGATCCTCCATTGGTGACAGCGTTAAAATATGATGGAGTAACTCCTGGTCCAGTTGGGCCTTGAAGTCCTGTGGCTCCTGCTTAGCCTTGAGGGCCAATAGGGCCAGTAGGCCCAGCAATACCCTGAGGGCCAGTAGACCCAGCAATACCCTGAGGGCCAGTAGAACCGGTAACACCTTGAGGGCCGGTGGGGCCAGTAATACCTTGAGGACCGATAGAACCAGTTATGCCTTGAAGTCCAGTAGAACCGGTAATACCTTGAGGGCCGGCGGGGCCAGTAATACCTTGAGGACCAGTGGAACCAGTAACGCCTTGAGGACCGGTGGGGCCAGTAATACCTTGAGGACCAGTAGAACCAGTTATGCCTTGAAGTCCAGTAGCACCGGTAACACCCTGAGGTCCGGTGGATCCAGTAACACCTTGAAGTCCAGTAGGCCCAGTTATACCACGAGGGCAGGTACATCTACCACAAATGGGTATACATAGCGTTTTACATCTATTATTCAATAAAATCACCTTCTGTTTTTATAATATGATTTCAGTATGATAATAAGAAATCTTGTAAAATAGCATTACTATATAATATGGTTGATTTTAATTTTTGGTATCGGGATGATTTGAGAATGAAGATTTATCACCTTTAATTAGGGAAATTATATGAAAACTTAAAGATATACTTGGTTTAGGAAGAAAAAATTCAAAATTGAGTTTTTGTGTTTTTTCAGGTATCTTTGCTCTGAAATATTAGTTATTTTTGCTTATAAGTATATTTGGATAATAAAAATAATATTAAATAAGATATTGCTACAAAAATTAATATATAGTGTATTTTTGCAGTAAATAAAATTATTTTGTTGAATTTACGCCACATAAGCACACTAATAATCATGAAAATAATATACAATAGAATAAATTTTATATCAAAGTTTAAATTAGAGTCATCTTGTTTAAAGGCAGTTTTCCCTATATAGTTAAAAATTCCAAAGGATAAAATAGTAATTAATAAGGTATTTATAATAAAAGGTAAAGAAAAATTATAATTTAAAAGTAAGCTTTTAGATTTTATCATATTAGGAATATAATCGAAAACTATATTTATTGTCCATAGGATAAAAAAACTATTAAGTATAATTTTTAAGTTAACTATAACATTTTCTTTAGAGAATTTTTTAGTAGCATAAGATTGAATTATTTCATCACAAAATTCTTTTGGATCATTGCCTATAATATTTTCTATAGATTCTTTATTATTTTCTGCGGTTAAAAACATATCTAATATTTCATGTATAGATTCTTCACATTGTCTTTCAGATAAAGAACTAGCTCTTAAATAACAAGCTATATTAGTAAAAGTTTCATCATTTGTATCATTTAGAGTTTCACTTAATTTATTAGTTAGTTTTACTAATTCTTTAATATTATTCATTTTACGGTTCCCTCCTTTGAATAATCTAAAAATATTTTATCTACATTATTTTTAAGTTCCAACCAACTAGTGTAAAAATAATTTAATTCTTCTACACCTTTTTCTGAAAGGGTATAATATTTTCTTTTAGGACCATAAGGAGAAGGTTTTTTTGTAGAGTTTAAGAAATTGTTTTTTTCTAATCTTATAAGCAGTGGATAAATTGTGCCCTCACTTATATTTTTAAATCCATATAATTTAAGATTTTCAGCTATTTCATATCCATAAGTTTCTTTATCATTAATTATTTTAAGAATACATCCTTCTAAGGTTCCTCTTAAAAGTTGAGACTTATCATTCAAGTTTAAATCACCTCACTATTATGCTGTACAAGGTACTGCAACTATATTGTAGCACAAGGTAGTGCTTATGTAAATAATTTCTTATAAAACAGGTTTTCTTAAGATGGATTTAATTTTAATATAGGAATTATAAAAAAATATACGTAATAAACTATTAATAAGCCTTAGTAGTTTTTAATCTGTGGAAATTAAAATTCGGCCTAATTTGTTACAGTGTGTGATGAGCTCATAGTGAAGTTAAGGAAGGAGTCTCCATTAGGTAAAAAATTTTTAATGTAGCCAGATGGAGAACTTCTTAGTAAAATGAGATAGGTTATATATGGGATTTATATTAGAGGTGTTAAAATTAAGTTTTTAGTATATAAACCATGTTATTATAATTTTTTATATTATTTTCTAGTGTTATGATATTAGATCCAATTTCTAAGTTTTTATCCATATGAATTAAGAAATCTTCTAGGCCATCTAGTTTAATTTTTATATTGTCTAACCCGAAATGCATTGGGATTATTATATGACTATTTATATTTTTGCATAATTTAGCAGCTTCCTTTCCATTAAGTGTATAATTTCCTCCAATAGGTATTAATAATAGATCTATAGGACCTAAGCTATAAATAAAGTCTTTGGATAATAGGTGCCCCAGATCACCTAAATGGCATATATTGAATCCATCTATATTAAATTTAAATATTATATTATTCCCTCTTTTAAGTCCATTTAGTTTATCATGATAACTTTTAAATCCCTTTATTTTCAAATCTCTATGTTCATATTGAATGGGAGTATCTAAAATTATACAATTTTTGTTTAGATCACCCTTAAAATTATGGTCAAAATGATTATGACTTATAGTGCATATATCTGAAGCATAATTTATCCTATGAATACCTATACTAGGCTCGTAAGGGTCGGTTATTATAGTTGTTTTAGAATTACTTTCTAAAATAAAACAAGAATGACCTAGCCATTTAATTTTCATTTTTACCTCCTAAACATAAATAAAATATTTAAAGTTAGTTTTAGTAGATAAATAGATTGTATTCAAAATTAATTATAATATTTTTAATTTTTTATAAATAAAGTAATTGACAATAAAAAATTTGTATACTATAATAGCTTAAAAGCGGTGAACAGGAAGAGTATTTAGATTGATTTCTTACAGAGAGTAAACAGTTGGTGAGAGTTTACAGAATAGATTTAGAGAAAATCCCCTGGGAGCTGGAGGCTGAAAGATTTGCAAGTAAGTTCTCTCGTATTTCTGCGTTAAAGAATAGAGTCTAATATAATTTTAAGATTATATTGTACTTGAAAATTATTTAAAGTTTTATAGGTGGTATAGCGAATGTAACTTCGTCCTATTATGGATGAAGTTTTTTTGTTTAATATAAAAAAGTATTATTTATAGAATAGAAAGGAGAAAAAGGTTATGTACAAGAAAATAGACTCCAATAAAAGTTTTGTACAAAGAGAAAAAGATATAGCTAATTTTTGGGAAAATAAAGGCGTAATAGAAAAAAGTTTTAATTTAAATGAAGATGGGGAACATTTTACATTTTATGATGGACCACCAACAGCTAATGGAAAGCCACACGTAGGACACGTTCTTACAAGAGTAATGAAAGACCTTATTCCAAGATATAAGGTTATGAAAGGATATAAGGTTTTAAGAAAAGCTGGGTGGGACACACATGGTCTTCCAGTAGAACTTGAAATAGAAAAAAAATTAGGTATCTCAGGTAAACCACAAATAGAGGAATACGGTATAGAAAAATTTGTTACAGAATGTAAAGATAGCGTATTTAAATATACAAGTCTTTGGAAACAAATGTCTGAAAAATTAGGATTCTGGATGGATATGGATAATCCATATATAACTTATGATAATAACTATATAGAATCTGTATGGTGGGCATTAAAACAAATGTGGAAAAAAGAACTTTTATATAAGGGTCATAGAGTAACACCATATTGTCCAAGATGTGGAACTGCATTATCTTCTCACGAAGTTGCTCAAGGATATAAGGATGTAAAAGAGGCAACAGCTTTTGTAAAATTTAGAATTAAAGGAGAAGAAAATAAATATTTTCTTGCTTGGACTACAACTCCTTGGACATTACCAAGTAATGTAGCTTTAGCAATAAATAAATCCTATGACTATGTAGAAATATTAAGTAATGGAGAGTACTATATACTAGCTAAAGAACTTTTAGAAAAAGTATTAGAAGGCGAATATGAGATAGTTAAGGAATTTAAAGGGGAAGAAATAGTAGGAGTTGAATACGAACAACTATTTAAATTTGAAGTTCCTGAAAAGAAAGCTTTTTATGTAGTACATGCGGATTATGTAACTCTTACAGATGGTACTGGAATAGTTCATACAGCTCCAGCATATGGAGATGATGATAGTAAAACGGGTAAAAAATACGATTTACCTTTAATAAACTTAGTTGATAGTGAAGGTAAATTTGTAGATTTAGTAGAGCCTTGGAAAGGAATGTTTGTAAAAAAAGCTGATCCTAAAATATTAGAATACTTAAAAGAAAATGGTATGCTTTATAAATCAGAAAAATTCACACATTCTTATCCACATTGTTGGAGATGTAATACGCCACTCTTATATTATCCAAAGGATAGTTGGTTTGTGAGAATGACATCTTTAAGAGATGATTTAGTGAAAAATAATAATACTATACATTGGTATCCAGACAATATAAGAACAGGTAGATTTGGAAAATTCGTAGAGAATGTAATAGATTGGGGTATTTCTAGAGATAGATATTGGGGTACACCTCTTCCAATATGGGAATGTGAATGTGGTCACAGAGAATGTATAGGAAGCATAAAAGAATTAAAAGAAAAAGGAATAAATGTTCCAGAGAATATAGAGCTTCATAAGCCATATATAGATGCAGTTAAATTAAATTGTCCACACTGTGGAAAGGAAATGACTAGAACAAATGAAGTTATAGACTGTTGGTTTGATTCAGGTTCTATGCCTTTTGCACAACATCATTATCCATTTGAAAATAAAGAAGTATTTGAAAATACATTTCCAGCTCAATTTATATCAGAAGCTGTAGACCAAACTAGGGGATGGTTTTATACATTACTTGCTATATCTACAGCATTATTTGGAAAGAGCTCTTATGAAAACTGTATAGTTTTAGGCCACGTACTAGATAAACATGGAGTTAAAATGTCAAAATCAAAAGGAAATGTAGTTGAGCCATTTGATGTATTAGAAAATGAAGGAGCAGATGCTACAAGATGGCATTTTTACACAGCTAGTGCACCATGGTTACCAACAAGATTTTCAGAAGAAGATGTAAAAGAAACTCAAAGGAAATTCTTAAGTACATTATGGAACGTATATTCATTCTATGTTTTATATGCAGATCTAGACAATTTTAATCCATTAGAATATAAGGAATTTAAATCAGAGCATGTAATGGATAAATGGATATTATCTAAACTTAATTCTTTAATTAAGAATGTAGAAGAACATTTAGATAATTATAGAATAACTCAAGCTGCATTGGAACTTGAAGAATTTGTAGATGAACTTTCAAATTGGTATGTAAGACGTAATAGATCAAGATTTTGGAGTACAGAACTTACAGATGATAAAATTGGAGCATATACAACATTATATAGAGTTTTAACTACAGTAATAAAAGTAGCAGCACCATTTGTACCATTTGTTACAGAAGAAATGTATCAAAATTTAGTTGTAAATTTAAATAAAGATGCAAAAGAAAGTATTCATTTATGTAAATGGCCATCTTACAATGAGAGTACTATGGATAAAGACTTAGAAGAAAAAATGGACTTAGCTTATAAAATAGTTAAGTTAGGACGTAGTGCTAGAAATTCAGTAAATATAAAGAACAGACAGCCTCTTCAAAAAATGTTAGTTAGTACAAGAGAGCTTCCAGAATACTATGAGGATATAATAAGAGAAGAACTTAATACAAAAGAAATTTTATCTGGAGCAGATCTTTCTAACTATGTTAACTTTGAAATAAAGCCTAATTTACCTGTACTAGGTAAAAAATATGGAAGATTTATACCTGCTATCAGAAAAGAAATAAGTGCTATGAATCAAATGGAATTAGCTCAAAGTATAAACAATGGTAAATCCGTATTCATAAATGTTGAAGGTTTTGAAGATCAAATAGAACTTACAGCAGAAAATTTACTTGTAACAATGCAAGGACTAGAGGGATTTGCTTTTGCTGGCGAAGGAGAAATAGGCGTAGTATTAGATACACATATTACAGAAGAATTAAAAGAAGAAGGTTTCTTAAGAGAAATACTTAGTAAAGTTCAAAATATGAGAAAAGAAAGTGGCTTTGAAGTAGCAGATAAAATTAATTTATATGTATCAGGAAACAATACTTTAAATGCTATAGTTAAAAAATATGAAGATGAAATAAAAGCAGAAACTTTATCAGTAAAAGTTAGTTATGATGAAAATAGAGATTATATTGAATGTAAAATAAACGGAGAAGATTACAATATAGCAATGGAAGTTGTTAAATAGCACATATAATTTTGTGCATAGAATAAAAATTGTTTATTCTATGCACATTTTTTATTATAATAAGTATAATAAGGGAAAACTACTAAACAAGAGGAAATTTCATAGAGATAAATATGTTAGATTTCAATAAATAATAGGGAGTGATTTAAATGGCGATTTCCATTAAAGATGTAGCTAAAGAGGCACAGGTTTCTATAGCTACTGTTTCAAGAGTATTAAATAATATAGATGTTGTAAATGAAGATACTAAAAAGAAGGTATTAGATGCAATAGACAAATTAGGATATAGACCTAATATAGTGGCTAGAAGTCTAAAAACACAAAAATCTAAAACTATAGGCATAATAATACCAGATATATCAAATCAATTTTATCCAGAAATAGTAAGGGGAGCTGAAGATGTAGCTAACATATATGATTACAATATAATGCTGTGTAATACAGATTTAGATCCAGAAAAAGAAATGGAATACCTAAGAGTTTTAAGAGAAAAAATGGCAGATGGTGTTTTATATATGAGTAATTCTTTAGAAAAAAATATATTAGAACTAATTAAAAGTTTACAATTGCCAGTGGTTTTAGTAGAAACAAAAGATAGTGAAGAAAAGCTACCAAGTGTAACTATAGATAATTTAAAAGCATCTTTAGATGCTACAGAATATTTAATTAATAAAGGTAATAAGAATATAGCTTACATAGGATTGCATGAAGATATGGCAAATGCAGCTGCTTTAAGATATGAAGGATATAAATTAGCATTAAGAAAAAATAATATTAAAGAAAATAAAAACTTGGTTTATTTAGGAGGCATGAAAGTTAGAGATGGTTATGAGGGGATAAATAAAATAATAGAAAAGGAAAAAGTAGATGCTATTTTCTGTGCTGATGATGAAATAGCTATGGGAGCAATAAATGCATTAAGGGATAAAAATATAAAAGTTCCAGATAATATAGATGTTATGGGCTTTAACAACATATATTCCTCTAATGTTTTTTATCCTAAATTAACAACTGTAGGTCAGCCAATGTATGATATGGGTTCTGTGGGAATGAGAATGCTTATAAAAATAATAAACAAAGAAGAATTAGAGAAGGATGATTATGTATTGCAGCACAAAATAGTAGAAAGAGATTCATGTAAAAAATAGATAGTTATTAATATATTTTATAAAAAAGATGTGTAGATAAATAGCACATCTTTTTTTATTTTATCAAAATGGTTAAAAGCTTAAAGGAAACAACAAAATTAAAGAATTTTTAATAGTAATTTGTACTACGATTTTTTTGAATATACCAATAATAAATGGTATAATTTAACATAAAAGTTAATATATTATTCTTTTAAATTAGTGGAGGTGTACATATGAAGTGTTCAGAGAAGATAAAAAATATATTTTATTATCTTTTGAGAATAAAGAAAATGAATAAATGCTCAAGTGATGTTAGAACATATGAAGCCCTATATACTAAAAAAGATATACTTAAAAATAATTATTGTAATGTAAGTAGAGATAAGGAGGATAATGTAAATATAAAAATATCCAGGGAAGCTGGGAAAATATATGATGAGATTTATAAACAATACCTAGATGGAGAGAATGAAAATGAAATAATATTAGGACAAGCTATATTAGGATTGAAAACAAATAAAAATATAATTCATCCTATGATAACTTCAAAGGTTAAAGTAGATTTTATAGATAAGGAAAATATATTAAGTTTAAAAATTCCTAGTAAAATAAAATTAGAAATAGAGATTTGTGATTTTTTAAATAAAAATTTGTTTAAAAAAATAATGTCTCAAAAAAATAGTTTGGAAAAAGAAAAAATAGATATAATGGATTATGATAATATAAAAAATAAAATACAATTATTATTAAATGATGATTCGGAAATAGTATTTAAAGACATATGGGATTTAAATAGAGTACAACTAACAGAAAAACCTATTATATATAATTGTCCTATACTTATAATAAGAAAAAGGGATAATAGTTTATGGAGTAAAGAAATTGAATCAATGGTAGAAGAAATAGATAATGGCTATGATATACCTAAAACTATTGAAGCTTTAGTAGAGGAAAAGGAAATAGAAGATGATTGTATTCATAAAAATCAATGGAAGGAATGTAAAGATGATATATTATTTCCTTTAGAGGCTAATGAGGAGCAAATTTCCATAGCAAAGAAAATTTGTGAAAATGAAGCTATATTAGTTCAAGGACCGCCAGGGACAGGAAAAAGTCATACTATAGCAAATCTTATATGCCATTTTTTAGCTCATGGTAAAAAGGTATTGGTTACTAGTGAAACCAGTAGGGCATTAAGAGTATTAATAAATAAAATACCTGAAGATATAAAACCCTTATGCGTAAATTTATTAGATGATAGTAATGGAGAGTATGAATTAGAACAATGTATTAAAAATATATCTGATAATTTATGCAAAAATCCAAGTGAGATAATAGATGATATATATATTTTAAATAATGAAAGAAAGGAATGTAAGAAAAATCAGCAGGTTCTATATAATAAATTAAAAGAAATTGAATTTATGGAAAATAAAAAAATACATTGCAAAGGAAACTATTATAAATTAATTCATATAGGATCATGGTTAAATGAAAACCAATATAAATATGGCTGGATAAAAGATAATATAAGGTATGAAGATATAAAACCTGTTAATGAAGAACAATTTAATAAATTAATATCAGTATTAAAAAACAACGGGAAAGAATATATAGAGAATATTAATGAGTTGATTTTTATATGTAATAAGATTCCATCATATAAGGAAGTAGAAAATAAGTTAGATAGAATGATATATTTAGAAAGTAATTTAAATTTCTATAAAAATAAAATAAAGGGATGGTATATACCTGCAGAATGTAAATGCAATTATGATATTTTGTTAGATTTTTTATACAATTGCCTTGAAAAAATGAAGAGTATAATACAAGAACCTATCCTAGGAAAAATGTTTAAACTATATTATTCAAGCAAAATTTTTAGAGATTCAATAAATAATTTTTTACTTAATTTAAATAGTTCTAAAGAGAAATTAATAGAAATAAGAAGAAATATAAACCAATATTCTATAGAGATAAAAGAAATAAAAGATATGGATGTTTTTATAAAGGATTATAAAAGAGTATATTCAAAAATTAGGGGAAAAAAGAAAGTTAGCAAAATATTTAAAGTTTTTAATAGCAAATATGATTATATTTTTAAAAATTGTTATATAAATGGAGAAAATATAAAAAGCATAGAGCAATTAAATATTATAAATGACTATATAGAAGAAAAAAATATATATAATTTTTTAAATAGGTTATGGGAAAATATAATAAATAGTTATATACAAGAGGATTTTAATTATAATATAGATAATTTAATTTCAATAGAGCACATAAGTAATAATATAGATACTATAATGAATTGGAATAGAGAATACAGAGATAAAATAATAAAACTGTTAGGACGAATAAGAATACCTATTAATATAAATTGGTATGAAATAAACACATATGAATATTTTATACAGTGTATAGAATGTATAAAAGCAATAAATGAGTATAATGATTTAAAAGCTTTTATGGAAATAATAAAAAAACAGGTTAGAAATTTTGAAAGTTTAAATTCTATAATAAAGGGTATAGATAAAGAAAATATAGATTATATAAAAGAAGCTTATAGTTATATAGAAAAAATTATGTCAATGAAATCCGATATAGATGAAATAAATTATGTGTATAAAAAGCTGGAAGAAAGTTGTCCTAGAACATTAGAATTTATATTGGAAAATTATAAAGAGAATTATAAATTTAATAATTGGGAAAATGCATGGAAATGGGCACAATATAATAATTTATTTGAAAAATTAGAAAAGATAGATGAAAAGAAACTGCAAGGGCAATTAATAGAAGAAAAAAATAAGGAAAAGCAAATAATAAATCAAATAATTAGCAAAAAAGCATGGAAGAATATAATATTAAATATTAATGAAGAGCAAAAAAGAAGCCTATTTTCATGGGTACAAGCTGTTAAACGAATTGGAAAGGGAAGGGGGAAGTTTGTATTACAGTATAGCAATATAGCAAAAGAAGAAATGGAAAAATGTAAGTCTATAATTCCAGTTTGGATTATGCCTTTAGAAAAGGTAATAGAGAATATAAAACCATCTAAAAATCAGTTTGATGTAGTAATATTTGATGAAAGTAGTCAAAGTAATATATTTGCAATATCTGCACTAATGAGAGCTAAGAAGGCAATAATAGTTGGAGATGACAAACAGATTAGTCCAGAAGTAGTGGGAATGGATCAAGGTATGATAAATAATTTTATTGACAAATATCTTGATGGTATACCTCATAATCAATGGTTTGATTTGCAGACAAGCTTATATGATACAGCTCTTAGAACCTTTAAAGATAGAATAATGCTTAAGGAGCATTTTAGATCTGTGCCAGAAATAGTTCAGTTTAGTAATAAACTTTGTTACGGAGACTTAATAGTACCTCTTAGATATCCAAAAATAAGAGAGGCGTTTAATTCACCTATTAAATGTATAAAAGTTGAAGATGGATATAGAGAAAAAAGTAAGCAAATAAATATTAATGAGGCGGAAGCACTAGTAAATAAATTACTAGAATGTTGTAGAGATAGCAAATATAATGGAATGACAATGGGAGTTATATCGTTATTAGGAGATGCTCAGAGTGAATTTATAGAAAATTTATTAAGAAATAATTTAAGTAAAGAAGAAATAAAAAGAAGAAAATTAATTTGCGGAGATGCCTATTCTTTTCAAGGCGATGAAAGGGATATAATATTTTTATCTATGGTAGTTGGAGATAATATGAAATATACTGCATTGACAAAGGAAACAGATATAAAAAGATTTAATGTAGCAGTAAGCAGAGCTAGAAATCAAATATTTCTTTTTTACTCCATAGATTACAAAAATATAAATAATAATTGTGTAAGATATAAGTTAATAGATTATTGCAATAATTATAAAAATTATAAAAGCAAATTACCCAATATAAATTATGTTATGCAAACTAAATTCCAGAAGGATATATATAACAATATTAGGAATTTAAAGGGTGATATAAAATCAAATATTAAATTAGGAAAGTATATTATAGATTTTATACTAGAAGGTAAACATAATAGAATAGCCATAATATGTGATGATGGGAATTTATATGAAAATAACAATGTAGAAAAAGTTTTGGATTTGGAAATGGATTTAACTAGATTAGGATGGGCTTTTTATAAAATAAGAGGTAGTAAATTTTATAGAAATCCAGAAGTGGAAATTGAAAAACTCCATAAATTCTTAATGGAAAGTGGGTTATATAAAGATGATCCTAAAGAAATATTAAAAAATAATTTGTTAGTAGTTTAAATATATATAATCTTTTTTCACCAATGCTATATTTTATACATAATATATGAATATAGCATTATTGGGAGAGGATTCTGTGTTATATGCATTAATACTTGCAGGTGGAAAAGGAACAAGGCTATACCCATTATCACGATCAGAAAACCCAAAGCAGTTTTTAAAGTTAATAAATAATAAAAGTTTTTTAAGGGCGACCGTAGATAGAATAAAACCATTAGTAAATAATGATAATATATATATAGTAACTAATGAAGAATATATGGACAAAATATACGAAGAATTACCAGAAATAAAAAAGGAAAATATATTTGCAGAACCCTATAATAGAGAAACTGCTACCTGTATAGGTCTCTCAGCGGTAAAACTTTTAAAAAAAGATAAAGATGCATCTATGATAGTGTTACCTTCGGATCATTATATAGAAAATGAAAAAGAATTTACTGATGTGATAAAACAAGGGGTAGATATAGTAGAAAAAAGAAGGGGATTAGTAACTATAGGTATAAAGCCTTTAAGACCAGAAACCGGATACGGATATATAAAAATGGGTGATAAGGTCAATAGCCAAAGCTTTACTTATAAAGTAGAAAGATTCTTAGAAAAGCCTAATTTAGAAATAGCAAGAGATTTAGTATCTAGTGAAGAATATTTATGGAATAGTGGAATGTTTATCTGGAGAGCAGACGTTTATTTAAGGGAAATGGAAAAATATTTACCTAAAATATATAAAAGCATGATGAGAATATATACTAATATAGATACAGATAAAGAACAAAAAGTAATTAGAGAAGAATATGAAGTAATAGAAGGAATTTCTGTAGATTTTGGTATTATGCAAAAGACCAGAAAAGCATATGTTATAAAAAGTAATTTTAAATGGGATGATATGGGAAGCTTCACTGCTCTTAGTAGATTTTTAAATAGCTGTAGAAATAATAGTATATGTGGGAATAGTTATTTAAAGGAAAGTGAAAATTGTTCTGTAATTGCAAAAGATAAATTAGTTATAGGATTTGGTATAAAAGATTTAGTTATAGTAGATGGTGGAGATGTATTACTTATAATGGACAAATATAAAGATCAAGAAATTAAGCATTTAGTACAAGAGCTAAAGGAAAATGAAAGCTTAAAAAAATATATATAAAAAATAGTATGGATATTAAAAAATTAATATCCATACTATTTTTTATATTTTTAAAAGATTATATGTAGTTTCAGATATAATTGTATATTTTTTTACTTATATTTATTATGTATATTTGAAAAAAATTTTTAAGTAATAACATTTTTAGTGTAAAAATTACATGTTAAGTATCTAACTAATATATAATTTTTGTTAATTCAAATAATTAAATACAGTATATTGTTAAAAAATTATTTAATATATGTTAAAATTAATTATATATTTAGACAATTATTGTGAATAATATAAATTGATATTATACTTTATATAATGAATATAAAATAAGGAGAATGAAATATGAGAAGAATATTGTATTATGATTGTTTTTCAGGAATAAGTGGGGATATGAATTTAGGGGCTTTAATAGATTTAGGTGTAGATAAGGAGTATCTATTAAAAGAATTAGCTAAGCTTAATATTAATGATGAATTTGAAATTAAAATAAATAAGGATGCTAGAAAAGGCATATCAGGAACAAAAGTTGATGTTATATTAAAAAATTTGTATGATCATAATCATGAACATGAACACAGCCATGAGTATGGACATAGTCATGAACATAACCATAAGCATGAACATGTTCATAAGCATGATCATGATCATAATCACAGAAATTTGATAAATATAAATAAAATAATAGATAATAGTGAGCTAAATAATAATGTTAAAAAGATTAGCAAGGATATATTTTTAGAGGTAGCAAAAGCTGAAGGAAAGGTGCATAATAAACCTTTAGAAGAAGTTCATTTTCATGAAGTTGGTGCAACAGATTCCATAGTAGATATAGTTGGTGCTGCTATATGTTTAGATTATTTAAAAGTAGATAAAGTATTGTGTTCAAAGATTCAAGTAGGATCTGGATTTGTAAAATGCGCCCATGGAACAATGCCAGTTCCAGCACCGGCTACGGCAGAGATATTAAAAGATATACCAATGGTATCTTCAGAAGAAATACCTTTTGAAGCAACCACTCCTACAGGAGCGGCTATAATAGCTTCTACAGTATATAAATTTACACAAAATAAAAATTTTCATATTGAAAAAGTTGGATATGGTATAGGTGGAAAAGATTTATCAGATATACCTAATGTATTAAGAATTTTTTTAGCAGAAAATAAAGAACAAGAAGGGAATGATATTGAACAAGAAGAAGCTTTAATATTAGAATGCAATATAGATGATATGAATTCTGAGATTTATGAATATGTAATTAACAAGCTACTTCATGAAGGAGCATCAGATGCTTATATTACACCAATAATAATGAAAAAAACTAGACCAGCTGCTAAATTAACGGTTTTATGTGAAAATAAATTAGAAAATATTATGAAAGAAATTATGTTTAGAGAAACTACTACCTTAGGAATAAGAAAATACTCTGTAGAAAAGTCTATGCTAAAGAGAAAAGTAGAAAAAGTAAACACTATATATGGAGAGGTTTCCGTAAAAAAATCCTATTTAAAAGGTCAGGTATTAAATAGCAAACCAGAATATGAGGATTGTAAAAAAATTGCATTAGAAAACAACATATCTATAAAAGAAGTTTATGAGGCAGTTAATAAACATAAGGAGTAATATTATGAACATAAATGACAAGTATAATAATCTTATTAACTATCTAAAAGATTTAAAGAGTGTGGCAGTGGCTTTTTCTGGTGGAGTGGATAGTACATTATTATTGAAAGCAGCAAAAGAAGCTTTAGGAGATAATGCTATTTCTATTACTATAGTATCACCTTATATACCAAAGTGGGAAATAAAAGAAGCTAAAGAATTAGTAAATAAGATAGGAATAAAATCATATTTTATAGAAGTACCAATGCTTGAAGAAATAAGATTTAATCCAGAAGATAGGTGTTATATATGTAAAAAAAGTGTATTTAATAAAATAAAATGTTTGGCGAAAGAAAAAGGAATTAAATATATAGTAGATGGAACCAATGCAGATGATACTAAAGACTATAGGCCAGGAATGAGAGCTTTAAAGGAATTAGAAGTAAAAAGCCCTCTTTTAGAAAATGCTATTAATAAAGAGGAAATAAGAATTTTGTCTAAAGAGTTACAACTAGACACTTGGGATAAACCTGCTTATGCATGCCTTTTATCTAGAATCCCTTATAATCAAGAAATAAAAAGAGAGGATTTAGTTAGAATAGAAAAAGCAGAAGTATATATGATGAAACTAGGATTTAGAGCAGTAAGAGTAAGAAGTCATGGGAATTTAGCTAGAATAGAAGTCCCTCAAAAGGAAAGAATGAAGTTGTTTAATGAGAGGATTTTAGATAAAGTATCAAAAGAACTTAAAGAGTTGGGATTTAAATATGTTACTGTAGATATAGAGGGATATAAAATGGGAAGTTTAAATGCTGAAATAAATATGAAATAGCTTTAAAAGAGGTGATAAAATGAATACAGAAGATATTAAAAAATTAATTCTAGATATTAAAAATGATAAAATTTCATTAGAAGAGGGGGTAAATATATTAAAGGATCTTCCTTTTAAGGATTTAGGATATGCTAAAATAGATAATCACAGAGAAATGAGAGTAGGATATCCTGAGGTTATATATTGCGCAGGAAAAACCGTAGATCAAATAAAGGGCATAATAGAATTTATGCTTACAAAAGAGAATAATGTATTAGGTACAAGGGCTACAAAAGAAGCCTATGAAGAAGTAAAAAAAATATGTCCAGAGGCTGAATATAATGAATTAGCTAGAACTATAGTTATTAAAAAAAGAGAAGTAAAATCTAAAGATGGATACATAGCTGTGGTTACAGCAGGAACTTCTGATATACCTGTTTCTGAAGAAGCAGCAGTTACAGCAGAGCTATTTGGAAATAAAGTTGAAAGAATTTATGATGTAGGTGTAGCTGGGATTCATAGACTATTTGATAAATTAGAATTAATAAGAGGTGCTAGAGTTGTTGTGGTAGCAGCAGGAATGGAAGGGGCTTTGGCTAGTGTTGTAGGCGGTCTTGTAGATAAGCCAGTAATTGCAGTACCTACTAGTATAGGGTATGGTGCTAACTTTCAAGGACTTTCGGCCCTATTGTCTATGTTAAATAGTTGTGCAAGTGGTGTAAGTGTTGTTAACATTGATAATGGTTTTGGAGCAGGATATCTGGCTAGTATGATAAATAATTTGTAAAGGTTATTATTTTAAATAACTTAGTGATTTTAAATCACTAAGTTATTTTTTTTGAATATAATGAATAGGATAGTATTAAATATGTTTGTGAATACTTTGTAAAACATAAAATTAAATTATTGACAATTAGTCAATTGGTAATATAATGGTTATAAGTAATCATAATTCGTGATAAATTATAGTTAAGGTTAAAAATAATTTTATTTTATCGGGAGGGAGCTCATATGAAAGTCATAAAATTATTGCAAAAATCTGCTAAAGACAAAATGGTAAAGACTGCAGCAGGTTTACTTAGTACAAACCCCGAAAAAAATGTAGACAGATTATTTACATTAATAGAAAAAACCATAGCTAAAGATGAGGATAATTTAAAAAGATTAAAAGTTGTAGAGGATGAGTACTATAATAATCCATCTACCCATGAATTTGTACAAAATTTATTTAAAACCACAGATAAAAACTGTATGCAAAAATTTTTTACAAATTTTTTTGCAAATGCTGTTTGGTATGGAATGCCAAAGAGAGAAAAACTTTTTAAAGAAGATGAAATAAAAACACCTTTCGTAATATTAATAAGCCCGTCTATGAGATGTAATTTAAGATGTACAGGTTGCTATGCTGCAAATTATAGTAAAGAAGATGATATCCCTTATGAAGAAGTAGATAGAATAATTGAAGAAGCTAGAGAAATCGGAATATATTATTTTATAGTATTAGGTGGAGAACCTTTTTTTAATGAATATATGTTAGATATTTATGAGAAATACAATGATTGTATTTTTACACCTTTTACAAATGGAACTTTGTTTAATGAAGAATTAGCAGATAGAGTTCAAAAGTTAGGGAACATAATACCAATGTTTTCATTAGAAGGTTTTGAAAAAGAGACAGATGCTAGAAGAGGAAAAGGTGTATTTAAACAAGTTATGCATGGAATGGATCTACTAAGAGAAAGAGGCGTATTGTTTGGAGTTTCTACAGCTACGGGAAGAAATAACATAGATACAGTCATTTCAGATGAGTTTATTAATATGTTAATAGAAAAAGGTGCTAAAATGAGCTGGTATTTCATATTTATGCCAGTAGGTGAGGATCCAGATTTTAATTTAATGTTAACACCAGAACAAAGAATATATTTGGGTAAGAAAGTCAGGAAAATAAGGAATGAGAAACCATATTTTGCTATAGATTTCTTTAATGATGCTCCATATGTTGGTGGTTGCATAGCTGGAAAATATTATTGTCATATAAATTCACATGAAGATGTAGAGCCATGCATATTCGCTCATTTTGCTACAGATAATTTAAAAAATAAGAAATTAATAGATGTATTTAAAGCGCCTTTCTTTAAGGAGTTAAGAGATAGACAGCCATACAATGATAATCTATTAAAACCATGCATGATGATAGATAATCCTAAAGTTATAAGGGAAATAGCAAGTAAAACAGGGGCTAAACCAACAGATAAAGGGGCAGAAATGATGCTCCATGATGAAGTATTTAAAAGTAAATTAGACAAATTGGCAAAGGATTTTGATCCTTTAGCAGAAAAAGCTTGGAAAGAAGATTTTCATGAAAAAGGAAATTATGAAATGTCAAAGGGCTAAAAATAAATTAATTTTATATAAATTAAGGTATTTCATTTTAATGGGATACCTTTTTATTTACTCCATAAGGATTTGTAAAACTTATTATTTAAGCTTCATTAAGTTGAACATAATTATATTATAATATATTATAGTTATAGTATATATGTTAAAAATATTAATATAAGGCCTTTAAGGGAGGTTAAAATGAAGAAAAAGAAACTTATTTATATAGGTATTATTGTAATATTGATAATACCTGTAATATTAGTTATTTTAGGTAGATATAATAATACTAAAAATTTTACAAAAGATAAATTAGTTATATGGGGAGATGTTAAACATAATCAAGCCATGAATGAAGGTGTTAAAGACTTTAAAGAAAAATATCCTAATGTAGAAGTGGAGTTTTATAATAAAAATAAGGAGAATATGATAGATGAATTTTCAAAAATAAAAGATAAAAATTCTTATCCTAATATAATATGTTTAGATGATAAGGATACAAAAGAGTTTGGAGCAAGATACTATAAAGATGTAATTATATTAAATGACCTTATGAAAAATACCATAAAGGATTTTATTCCTTGCAAAAGAGAGTTAGTTAAGCTATATGATAACTTTATTGCTGTTCCCTATACAGTAGAGCCTGTAGCATTATATTATAGAAAAGAGTTATTAGAAAAGTATAATATAAATAGTAAAGACATAAAAACATGGGATGATTTTATAAAAATTGGTGAGGAAATATATAAAAAAAGCAATGGAAAAGTAAAAATGATATCATTTAACAAAAGAGACAACAGTATGCTTGAAGTTTTATTAAATGAAAAAGGAATTTACTATTTTGATAAAGATAATAAGTTACAAATAGATCAACCTAATTATATAGATACTTTTAATATTTTAAAGAGAATAGAATCAGCTAATATAGATTTTGATAACAAGGGAGATTTTAAATCATTTGTCAATAATAATAATGTAGTATGTATTCCATATAATTCAGAGCTATCTAATTATTTGATAAGTGAAAGAAAGAAAGAAAGTGGTAAATGGGAAATAATGAAATTACCATCCTTTGAAGTAGGAGGTAAAAATTCTGCAATTACAGGAGGAACTTCTATTGTTGCAATAAAATCTTGCAAGGAATCTAAAGATAAATTATCAATGGAACTGATAAAAAATATAACATTAAATAAGTATAGTTTAAATAAAGGATTTTTAAATTATGGACAATTTCCATCCTATAAACCAACTTATGAGTATGCTAAATTTTCTGAAAATGTAAACTATTTTAATGAGGAAAAAATTTGGAGAATTTTTGTTGATATAGCAAGTAAAACTCCAAATATAAATTATACCAAGAACTACAATTATGTACAAAAAGTTATGATAGATTTTAAGAAAGAGTTATTAAACACTAATGATATAGAAAAAGAGCTAAAAAGTATAAAAATTTTTATTAATAGTATAACAAAATAAAAATAAGATATATAAAGTAATATAAATATATAATTTTATTGACTAGTAATTATATATTTATATTAAAAAAGTATTTAAGAGCCAAAATTTAAGAAAAAATTTTGGCTCTTTTTTATGTTATTTTAAAACGCTGTTATATACATTTAAGGTATTTCGTGCGGTTTTATTCCAAGAAAAAAGCATAGATCTTTCAAAAGCTTTTTTACTTAATCTATCTTTTAAGTCTGGATTTTTTAATATATTTTCTATTGAGTTTGATATATCATCAATATCTAAAGGATCTATATTAATACAACAATCGGAAGTAACTTCCGGAATAGAGGTAATGTTAGAAGCTATAACTGCACAACCACAACTCATAGCCTCAAGTGGTGGAAGTCCAAAACCTTCATATAATGAGGGATAAATAAATACACTACACCCATTATAAAATATAGGTAGATCCTGTTCTTCTACGAAATCTGTGAAGATTATATTAGAGCTTATTTTAAGTTTACGACTAAATTCATATAATTTTTCACCTTCATCTTTTTTAGAACCCACTATAACTAAAGCGTGTTCTTGTGGTAATTTGTCATATATCCTTTCAAAAGCCTTTATTATAGATGTAACATTTTTTCTAGAACTAAAGCCACCTAAATATAAAATAAAAGGTAAGTTTATTCCATATTTTCTTTTAAGTATGTCTTTACAATACAATTTATTTAAGGGCTTGTATTTGGAATCTGCTGCTAGTGGGATAACTTCAACTTTATCTTCCCTCATAGGAAAGAATTTCAATATATCTTTTTTTGACCATTCAGATACGGTTATTATTTTATCAGATAGTTCAATTATTTTAGGCATTTCTTTCAGAAATTTATTTAAATAACCTTTTCCAACAGTTTCTGGCATTATATAAGGAATTAAATCATGAATAGTTACTATAATTTTACAATTTATATTTTCAGAAATACCTATACCATTTTGTGGTATATGATATATATCAGATTTAGTGCTGTTAAGGTTATATGGAATATAGGTTTGCTCAAAAAATCTACTATGTTTTTTAGAGGTTAGTATAATATTAGTATTATGTTTTTTAAATTTAAGATAGTCATCCCCTGACCAATATATATTGAATGAATCTTCGTGAGTTTCTGCTATCATATTTGTTAATATTTTTTTTGTATATGTTCCTATACCAGTACCCTTATACCAATTTATACCCCTACCATCTATGGAAATATTCATTTTTATAACCACCTCATTAAAAGCATTTATTATATATGTCAACATAAAGTATAGCTTTACTGTTATATATAATATTAATCTTTCCTAAAAAATGTTCCAGTTATCACCAAAGTACAATATTTTCATATAATACATATAGATTAATAAAATAATGGAGGCATTATTTTGGATAAATCAGAAATCATAAACATAGTGGAAAATAATTATGATATAAATATTAATTCTATAGAAAAAATAAAAAATGTATATAAGATAATTAGTGATTCTAATAAAGCATATGCTTTTAAAATAATAAAATATGAATTCAATCATTTTTTATTTATAATAAGTTGCATGAAACATTTACAATGTAATAATTTTAGCAAAATTCCAGAAATTATTCCTAATAATAAGGGTTTAGATTATATAAAAATAGGAGATTTTTACGGATATATAACAGAATGGATAGATGACTCAAGACAATGTAATTATTCTAATCCGGTAGAAGTTATGATGGCTGCCAATAAATTGGGCCAGTTACATGAAAAGAGTAAGAATTTTTATATAACAGAATATATGAAACCTAGAATCGGATGGTTTAAATGGCCCAAGACGTTTCAAACAAGAAAAGATGAAATACTAGATTTCAAAAAAAGGATATTAAATAAAAATAAAAAAAGTGAATTTGATAATTTTTATATAAGCATATTAGAGGATGAGATTGAAAGAGCAGATAGGTCAATAAAGAATTTATGTGAAACAAACTATCTAAATGTAATGTTAAAGCAAATTGAGGATAGATGTTTTTGTCATCATGATTATGCTAATCATAACATACTTATAGATAGTGAAAATCAAATATATATAATAGATTTTGATTATTGTATGTTAGATACTAAATTACATGATTTAGCCAGTATACTTATTAGAGTTATGAAAAATGGTAAATGGGATTTAAAATCAGCAGAACTTATTTTGAATTCTTACAGCGAAGAATCTTATATAGATAAAGAATATATACTTATAATGGCCGCTTTTATGGAATTTCCACAGGATTATTGGCAAATAGGTATACAGTATTACTGGGAAAAACAACCTTGGAGTGAGGAGTTCTTTTTTAGTAAGCTAAATAGATATTATGCAGATAGAGAAGAAAGACAAGAGTTTATAGAAAAATTTAGAAAAATTAATATTTAAGGAGAGATATAGTTATGTCTCGTAATAAAAAATATTATGAAAATATAAAAGAAAATATGAGTGAATTAGATAAATATGAAGAAGAATTACAGGAACTAAAAGAATCTGTTAAAAAATTAAAAGAAATAAAGAAAAAAAAGAAAAAAATAAATAAACTTAAAGATGAAGAGAAAGAAGTCTTAAAGAAGATAAGAAAAAAATATAAATAGGTACTAAAGGAGGTGCAATATATGAAATGGATTCATTAAAAAAAATAACTGATATTTCTCATTATTTAAAAAGTAAGGATATAAATATAATAGAAGACTTTAAAGATGATCATAGACAGTTAAATAATTTATCAGAGGAATTGGTAACAGAACAATTAGAAGTGATTAGTTTTTTTCATAAAAATACACTAGGGAATAAAAGTTATATAAGAGGTGGGATAAAAAATAAAACAGGCATTATAATTGAGAAATATAAACTGGATTTAAAAAAAATAAATAAGTATGTTAGAAATTTAAAAGATAAAAAAAGTAATAATACGGATTTAGAAAAATTAATTTTAGATTATATGCCTAATTATATAAATAGGGCTGAGAAGGTTATAGAAAACATATATGAAAATGGATATATTAATTTGGTATGGAGAAGTATGGAGAGAAAGGAAATATGTTTGGGTAAAACGTATTTTAATAATATTAGATATAATAAAGAAATAGAAGTTATAGATATTAGTAAATGTAGTTATAATATGGTAGAAATGGATTGTATAGAATTACTATATAAAGTAAATAAAAAAAACTCATCTTTAAATATAGAAAAATTATGTAAAAATTTTTGTGAATTTGAAAGCTTGAATGATGAAAGCTATAAATTTATTTTATATATGTTATCTTATCCTTACTCCATAATAAAGTGTTGTACAAAATATATGAAAGAAAAGGATTTAAATAAAGAAAAACACTATATGGATAGATTTAATAAGGCTATGAAATTGGATTCTAATAGCTTTTTTTAAAGGAGTGATGAAATGGATAAGCTAAATAAAAGTTATCTTAAAAAATATAATTTATCCTTAGATTTATTTGATCAATATGATTTTATTGTAAAGGATATTTATCCTATTAGAAATGTTTATATTATAGATACAAACAAAGGTAAAAAAATATTAAAAAAAGTTGATTATACTCTAGAAGAATTAAAATTTATAGAAGAAATAATAGATTATATAAAAATTCAATTTGGAAGAATAATGGAATTTGAAAAGAACATACAAGGAGATATATATACTATATATAAAGGTGAAATGTATTGTTTAATGGATTTAATTGATGGACGAGAATGTCAATTTAGTAATCCTTTAGACTTAAAGATTTCCTCTGCAGCTTTAGCCAAAATGCATAAAGCATCAAAAGGCTTTACAACAAACTTTAATAAAAGGGTTTTAAATGGCAAATCTATAGAAAAATTTAAGATACAAAAAGAGGAGATGAATTTTTTTAAAAAAATGGCTAATATCCATAAAAATAAGAATGAATTTGATAATTTATTCTTATCCGAAATAGATTATTATATAGATGAGATAAGTAAAAGTATAAATATATTAGAGAATAGTTATTATTATGATATATGTAAAGAAAATGACAAAATATCTATTTGTCATCATGATTTAGCTTATCATAATATATTGATTAAAGAAGATAAGGCTTATTTTATAGATTTTGATTATGCTATTTTAGATTTAAAAGTTAATGATTTGTGTAATTTTATAACAAAGGTTATAAAAAATTTTGGCTTTGATATTAGCAAGGCAAATATTATCTTAAATAGCTATTCTGACGTATATAGCATAACGGATAAAGAATTAGAAGTATTATATGGTTTGTTAAGTTTTCCCTATGACTTTTATGATATATCTAAAAATTATTATACAAAACGAAAAGATTGGGATGATGAGGTATTTCTAAACAGGCTAATAAAGAAATGTAACTATAAGGAAGATAGAAAGGAATTTTTAAAAGATTTTAGAGATAATCTATTATAATATGATTTATAAAATATTAATTTAAATATATAAACACTATCAAAATTATTTTACTAAATAAAATTTGATAGTGTTTTATTTAATAT
>NZ_BAAAAP010000017.1:0-77697 GCF_054768215.1 Clostridium sp. CTA-1 | reverse complement strand
TCTTTATATAGTATAAACTATAAATAGGATAATTGTAATAAAGATTGATTTAAAAAATGATAATTGTTGTAAGTGTTAAAGAAAGTGTGGATTTTTTATTACAAAAATAATAATTTATTAAAAACATATAATTTATAAGGATATAATATATTTACATAGAACTAATACTATAGCATAATATAATTTGACTTGGATGTAAAATGTGAGGAGGAGTAATATATGAAAAAGTATCAGAAGATGAAACAGATAAAATTAATGAGTTTGTAGAAGAAGATGCTCTAAAAAATAAAGAAGAAGAAATTGATAAGTCTGCAAAAGAAGATATAGAAGAAAAAACTAAAGAAGACGAAGTTCATAATGATATAAAGGATAAAGTTGGCTTTTTACAATACTTTAAAGAAGGAATAAAAAACACCTTAGGAATATTTGTAGTATCCATAGGGGTTTTAGCAGTAATAGGGTTAATCTTAAGATATATAATAGGGTTATATGTAGTAGATGCTTGGGGTATGCTATTTATTGTATATTTAGTAGTATCTTTATTCTATCCATACATAAAAGCTAAATTTTATAGAAAAAATAAATAAAATGGATAAATAATTAAGAGTATCTTAGGAGGCTCTTAATTATTATTTTTAATATAGAAAATAAAATTAATATAGAAAATTTTATTCCATTGCTTATAATTCTTATAATGTATATAAGAATTATAAACCACCTAAATTGATTTAATTAAAATTTAGGTGGAATAAGAATTCCATCTGAATTAAGTTTTGATTTGAAATAAATAAAGTGCTTAAAATAAATTTACTTTGAAAGGATGAAAACAAATATATGAGAAAAGGTAAGGAGTATGAATTTCTTATAGAAGAAACAGAATTTCCAGGAACAGGTATAGCAAAAAAGGATGGTCTACCAGTTTATATAAAAGGAACATTGCCAGGACAAAAGGTTTTAGCAAAAATAACTAAAAAAAGAAGAGAATATGCTCAGGCTAAACTTTTAGAAATAATAGAAAATGTGGATTATGCTATAAAAAATAAATGTCCTCATTTTGGTCAATGTGGGGGATGTTCAACACAATACATACCTTATGAAAAACAATTAGAAATAAAAGAAGAGCAATTATTAAAATTGTTTGAAAATAAGGACATAGAAGATTTTGAATTTTTAGGAGTAGAAAAAAGTCCAGAAGAATATGAATACAGAAATAAGATGGAGTTTACCTTTGGAGACATGGAAAAGGATGGAGATCTTACTCTAGGTATGCATGTTAAAAATAGAAGTTTTTCTATTGTAACAGTGGATAACTGTGAAATTGTGGATAAAGATTTTAGGAGTATATTAACATCTGTGGTTAATTACTTTAGCAAAAAAGGATTACCTAAATATAGGGTAATGAGTCACGAAGGTTTTTTAAGAAATTTAGTTATAAGAAAAGCTAAAAATACAGGAGAGATATTAGTAAACATAGTAACTACATCTCAAATGGAATTTGATTTTAAAGAAATAGTAGATATATTATTAAAGGGAGAGTACAAAGGAGAAATAAAAGGCATTCTTCATACTATAAATGACACGTTATCTGACGTAGTTCAGGTAGATAAATTAGAAATATTATATGGAAGAGATTATATAATAGAAGAGTTATTAGGACTAAAATTTAAAATAGCTCCAGAAGCCTTTTTCCAAACAAATTCAAAGGGAGCAGAAAAACTATATAGCATAGTAAAAGACTTTTTAGGTGATGCTAGTTCAAAGGTAGTTTTTGATCTTTATTGTGGTACAGGAACTATAGGGCAAATAGTTGCTCCAAAGGCTAAAAAAGTTATAGGTGTGGAATTAATAGAGGAAGCAGTTAAGGCAGCTAATGAAAATGCAAAATTAAATGGATTAGATAACTGTGAATTTATAGCTGGAGATGTAGCAAAGGTTATAAAGGATTTAAAACAGAAGCCGGATATTATTATATTGGATCCACCAAGACCAGGTGTACACCCAGTAGCTTTAGAATATGTAGTTAAATTTGAACCAAAGGAAATAATATATGTATCTTGTAATCCAAAAACTTTAGTGGATGACTTAGAATATCTTATAGATAATGGATATAAATTAGAAAAGGTTAAGGGCATGGACATGTTCCCCCACACACCACATGTGGAGACTGTAGTAAGGATAGCGAAAAAGTAAAATAAGTAGAGTAAAAAAGCTAGTAAATAAGGATTTCTGAGTATTTCATCAATTTTGCCAGATGTTAGTTGGTAGATGATACCCTTTGAAACTCTTATGTTCTGTCTGAGGAAACATATCATTGCTTTAACTGTGGTTATGTTGACAGATTAGACGACAGTTATTTTTTTAAGGATTGAGAATTATAATAAATAATATGATGATGAATTATTTGAAAATAACTTACCATGTTTTATAATTTTGAATATAGATAAAGCGTCAAGGAGGTGGCGACTTGGCACAGCAATATACCAAAAAAATGATTCGTGAGGTATTCATAAAGATGCTGAATGAGCGTCCAATTAACAAAATCACAGTTAAGGAAATTGCTACAGTATGTGAGATAAATAGAAATACTTTTTATTATTACTACACAGACATATATGCACTTTTGTCAGAGATATTCCAAACAGAACTTCAGACAGTAATTGATGAATATAATGATACACTTTCCTGGGAGGAGAGTTTTATTGTAGCTGCTAGATTTGCTTTAGAAAACAAAACAGCCGTTTATCATGTATATAATTCCATGCAGAGAGAAGAACTAGTGAACTATATATACAATGTATCAGGGAATGTGATGATTCGGTATGTTGAAAAAGTAAGCGAGGGTATCTCAGCTTCTTCGGGAGATAGAAAACTTATTGCTTCCTTTTATCAGTGTGCCCTTACTGAAATGGTGCTACAGTGGATTGCTGCCGGAATGAAGGAGGACCCTGATACTATTATTAGACGAATCGGGTATCTTTTCGATGGAAACATCGAATTGTCCCTTAAGCGAAGTGCTGGTTTAAATGATACCTAGTAAAAAACGATAGGAGATTTCTTTTTTATCAGACATTCTGACCTCAATGCCTAAAAATTAGATAAACAAACTGCGGTGTTCGAATTTTGAACACCGCAGTTTGTTTATCTAATGAAAAAGACACAAAAAAACTATATTATAGATTTATAGAGATCTTACAGATAATAAGTATCCACAAAATTAAAGGAGGACTCATTATATATTACAATATATGGGTATACTATTGGAGTGAATATAGAAGAACTCCAAACATAATGGTATAATTTAGAAAACTATTAAAAATTTAAGAAAGAGGGAGATAATAATGAAATTAAAAACACATGATGATAGACTTACCCTTACAAATGGAAGTTATCATGCTTTAGTAAATGCAAGAAAGCCTAAAGGAATTGAAGATAAAAAAGCTTATTTAATCGGTACTGGAATTGCTGCTTTAGCTGCTGGTTGTTTTTTAATTCGTGATGCTCACATGGATGGCAGCAAGATTACCTTCTTAGAACAATTAGATATTCCTGGTGGATCTTTAGACGGTCAAGTTCGTCAGAATGCGGGATATGTAGCACGTGGTGGACGTGAAATGGGTCATTGTTTTGAAGTTTTATGGAGTTTATTCAGTTCATTACCATCTACAGAAGATCCTAATATGACTGTTTTAGATCATTTTTATTATACAAACTACGATGATCCAAACTTTAGTAATTGTCGTATTACTAAAAATAAAGGTGAACGTTATGACAATGGCAAATTCAATTTGGGTCAAGACTTGGCAAAAGAATTAGCTGCTTTTGTAAATATGACAGATGAAGAACTTGAAGATAAAGCTATTGAAGATCTTCTTTCTGAAGACCTTTTAAACACTGATTTCTGGACATATTGGAGAACAATGTTTGCTTTTGAAAATTGGCATAGTGCTTTAGAAATGAAATTATATATGAATCGTTTTATCCACCATGTTGGGGGATTGCCAAGTCTTTCTGCTCTACAATTTTCAAGACATGACCAATATACTTCATTTGTAAAACCTATGGTTAAATATTTAGAAGACCATGGTGCTAAATTTGAATATGGAGTTACTGTTGATAATGTTGAATTCTCAATTTCAGATGATAAAAAGGTTGCAAAGAAAATAGTTGCAACAGATAAAACTGGAAAAGATATTTCTATTGATTTAACAGAAAACGACTTAGTATTTATTACTAATGGTTCTATGACTGAAGGTTCAGGATATGGTGATGACAATACTCCTGCACCATTTAATAGAGAACCAGAAGGATGCTGGAAGTTATGGAGAAATATAGCAGATCAATCAGATGAATTTGGAAGACCAGATAAATTCTGTACAGATACAGAAAAATCTAATTGGGAATCTTGTACAGTAACTTGTCATGATGAACGTGTTCCTGAGTACATTGAAAAAATCACAAAACGCTCACCATATGGTGGACGTACTGTAACAGGTGGAATAGTTACAGCACTTGATTCTTCATGGTTGATGAGTTGGACAATAAACCGCCAAGAACAATATTATGGACAACCAGAAAAAGATGTTTTAGTTTGGGTATATGGTTTATTCTCTGATGTCCCTGGAGATTATATTAAAAAGCCTATGAGAGATTGTACTGGTAAGGAAATCACAAAAGAATGGTTATATCATATAGGAGTTCCTACAGATAAAATTGAAGAATTAGCAGGATCATGTAGCGCAGTTCCTGTTATGATGCCATTTATCACATCTCAATTTATGCCTCGTGCAGCTGGAGATCGTCCATATGTTGTACCAAAGAATGGAGTAAACTTTGCTTTCCTTGGACAATTTGCTGAAACATTGGATGATCCAGGCCGTGATACTGTATTTACTATAGAATATTCAGGACGTACAGCTATGGAAGCAGTATATGTTTTAACTGGAGTTGAAAAAGGAGTTCCTGAGGTATTTGGTTCAAGATATGATATTCGTTATTTATTAAATGCTGGTGTATGTTTATTAGATGGAGAAAAACCAAAACTTGATTTACCACCAATGGCTAAACGTAAAGTTTTAAAACAAGTAGCAGGAACAGACATTGAAAAGTTATTAAAAGAATATGGAATTATTTAATGCCATTTGCAGTTAGATAATTTGATTAAAATCCCGAATTTTAAAAAAATCGGGATTTTAATTTATATGTAGTTATTATTCATATTGATACTTGGTATATTAACAATATAATAGAATTATCATACGAAGGAGGAAACTTTTGTGAAAGAAAAAACAGAGATCAAGCAAGGTTATATTCCTACTATAGAAGAAATGCAAAATCGGTATGAAGACGATTTGCGAAAAGAAGCCTTAAAATCATTGGAATATGAGAATAATAAAAAAATAGAAGAACAAGGGGCATTTTTTAAAGCTTTTCGAAAATTTGAAGAAAGGGATTATGATATTCCTCCTGATTCTAAAAAAAATAATGTGTATTATGAAAAATATAAAACTTATGTGGAAGAAGAAACAGAAAATAAGGGCAAAAAGATACAAGAAATTGAAAATTCAATTGGATATGAACAGTTTTTCCTTAGTTGGGAAAGAAGAGTTAATAGCGAAAGTAATAATTATAGTCATTATGGCAGTAATTCAG
Source organism: Clostridium sp. CTA-1 (assembly GCF_054768215.1). Classification (NCBI taxonomy): domain Bacteria; kingdom Bacillati; phylum Bacillota; class Clostridia; order Eubacteriales; family Clostridiaceae; genus Clostridium; species Clostridium sp. CTA-1. The sequence continues at coordinate 72,048 of NZ_BAAAAP010000017.1, read as the reverse complement.
CTACAAGATATAGAGTTGATTGCATAAAAAGACTAGAAAAAGAGCTGGAGACAATTTTAGAAAATTCTCCGGAAGCATGGGAATTTTATTATAAACGGCAATTGACAAGTGATATAGAAACCCAACATCAGCAGCGTTTGGTAACTGTACCTTATGTAGTTAAAGCAAAACAAAAAGTAATAGATTCGCTGAATTTAGGTGTTCCTGTATATATTGTTGGACATTTGGGAAGTGGAAAAACACAATTAGCAACTGAAGCAGCTCTAGATTTTACTATTCAAAATAGAATACAAAGAGAATTAGAAGATAAAATGGAAGATTGGTTTTCTAGAAATCCAAGTGCCACAGAAAAAGATGCTATTGAAAAATTTGAAGAATTTAATGAAGAAAGAAAACTTTACTATAAAAATATTTTAACTAATGGAAGTAAAGATGAAATAGAATCTTTACAACCACTATTTATATCTGGATCCCATAATTTAACTTATGAAGATATGTTTGTAGAGAAAACTTTGACCCTCAAACACAGTTTTTCTAAAGGATCTTATTCGGATTATCTGAATATGATTATAGGAGATTTTTATGAGTGGATGGATGAGCACAGAACTAGACTAGAGAAGATGACTGATGAAGAGCAGTTGCAGCTTAAGATTCAAATATGGAAGAGCTTTTCTGATTTATTGGTAGCAAGTAATAGCGCTTTTGGTACCGAAATCAAAAAAATAGAAAGAGAAATTTTGATTGCAGTAAAAGAAGGTCGCCCTGTAATTGTAGACGAATTAAATACAATTGCCATGCAAAACTTAATTGCTTTAAATGATATTCTACAGCGTCATGCAGGAAATACAGCTTATATCACAGGAGTTGGTCCTGTTTTGATTAAGCCTGGATTTGGATTTATTGGTACAGGAAACCTGTCAAGTCAAATGGTCAATTATGAAGGAACCAATGAGTTAAATCCAGCCTTTAAATCACGTTTCGTAACCATTGAATATAATTATGTACCTCAAAATACAATTGGTTCTTTAGAAGATCAAGAGTTGCCAGAAAAAAATGAACTTTTTAGAATAATAATAGCGCGATTAACTGACAGAAATGGAAATATCCATCTTCCTAATTCCAAAAGAACATTAGAAGAATTGTTTAGATTTTCTCAATTGTGCAGGGTTACTCAAAATGTTTTTATGGGGAAATGGAAAGATGACGAAGCCCAAGAAGATTGCGGAATAGATGAACTAGAGTTGAGAGAGTCTGTATTATCAATTCGTAATATTTTACACGTTTTAGATAATTGGAATAAAGGAGAAGAAAAAGACTTGAGTAAAGCTTTGTGGGATGGCTTTATTAGTTCAATCACTTATCCTGACGATCAAAACTATATTCTTTCACAAGCAGTACGTTTTGGATTTTTCCCTATGGGAGAGGGATGGAAGGTTGAGACAAAAGGCATAGGAGAAGCAACCACAACATATGATGAAATTCGAACTCGTCCATATCACTATGTTCGCCCATTAACAGAAACTTTAAGTTATTTAGATGTAGTTCATCTTATATTTGGAAAAGGAACGCCAAGAAAAACTTTGCCAAAAGGACTAAAAGAAACTTTGGAAGCTGCTATTGATGATTCATCGCGAATTGATGCCACAGAGTATCAAAAATTAGATCAACAATTATTTCATTTAGAGCATTCAAAAGATCTACTTGAATACTTAGAAGATAATGGAGAAGAAAAATGAAAATAAATTTATCAGTAGACGAAAAGGAGTTTAAGAGTCAAGTTAAAGATCTAAGAGAAAAATTGAATGAATGCCAAAGAGATGGAATTTTAGATGATAGATTTAAAGAACAATTAAATAAACTTTTAAAAATAGAAGAAGAGTTATTGACTGATTTAATTCCCTATTATCGAGTTTATGCAAATGATATCCAAAAAACTTCAATGAGGATAAATCCAATAAAACAATTGGGAGCTTTTAGTTTTGATAGTTTTTTACAAACTATATTGAGGATTAATAAAAACCTTTTTATTACAAGTAGTATAGATAGAAAAGTTCAATTTTTTTATATAGATATTGTAGATGATTTTTCTGATCATAAACAAATTGAAGTAGAGTGGAGTCCTCCTATTAAAGAAATAAAAGAGACGATTTCCTTTATATATAAATTGAATGACAAAGAAATTTTGCTTTTAGGGGTCAGAGGAGGATGCTATCTACTTTCAAGCGATAATTTTGATAAGCTGCCTAATGTTAATGAGGAGATTAAAGTTAAAAGGATTCAAGCAAATTATGACTTTAATGGATTTGGAAGATGTTTAGCAATTAGAGATGGTTTATTTGTAGTGGAAAATGGAGATGAAAAGTTAAATTTATTTGAAATAATAAAAGAAAGTGATAAATATAGTTTGTTTTTTTATAAATATATATATTCCACTATTCCAGATTGGACTACACTAGAAAAAATAAATGACGATTATTTTGTAGTTGGAACAAAGACGGGAAAATTATATTTTATCAAATATGAGAACAGAGAATTTATTGTTATAGAAAAAATTGATTTTCTAAATGATGAAATAAGGCAAATTAGATTCTTAGAGGATGAAAATGGTAATAAGAATTTCATTATAGTGGCAGGGAATAAAGGGCAGCTTAAGATATTTTCTTTATATGAGGATTCAAAAAATATAAAAATAGAATTGAATGATTTGAAAGGCAATTTGTTTGACATTCGATCTAAAAAAGGCACAGCTGTAGTTTTAAGTGAAGATGGAATTATATACTTACTTGAAGAGAATTTTGGAAATTGGTATCTAAATGAAGATGCAACGATTAAAGACATCTTTTTTACTAATGTCTTTAAATTAGATGTTTCAAAATATTTACTCATGGATATAGAAGGTAAATTAAATCTATTGTACATTGATCGAATTGACACACCAAAAGACTTGTGGAATCTGCCGCTGTATTAATAGGAGGGGATGAGTATGTTTGACTTTGATGAACAAACACTAATTGAAGAATCTAAAAAACATTGCGAAGAGTTTTTGCAAAAAGAACAACGCTCATTAGCCACATTTACAGGAGATTCTAGTTTGATGTATATTCCTGATTCAAAACTACAAAGATTTTTATTAGACCCTTCCAAGGGAGTTTTATATTTGCCCTTGGAAAGTTTTTTGGATAGAAAATTAGATGATAATCAAATTATGTGGCATATCTATTATGAGCTAGCATTATATCCTGATTGGAAAAAGCAAACTAAAAAATATCTGAATAGAAAAAAAGATTGGCAGAAAGAAATTGATCACATGACAAGCTATATTATGACTAGAGTAAAAAAAGAAGGACTAGAAGATGATCTTGCATACCAACCAAAAATTATTTCTAATTATGTGAGAAAAGAAATTTTTGATTTGTTACATCTAGTGGATAAACAGACATCATTTCTAAGAGTTTTGCAAATGTGTCCTATATATAGGGATGAAGAAAATTTTAAAAAAATTGTTTCATATATGAGAAAAACAGGTAAGACCATTGAGTCAATTTCTCAAATGCCTAGACATAGAGCTTTTGCAAATAGCTTTTTTATTATTGAATTATATAAAATAGAGCCTAAAATTGAAGAGTGTGTTGAAAGTCCCTTTGATAGAAAAATTTTCAATCAGCCTTTTTTTGATTTTATTCATTATCAATTAGTTAGACAGATAAATAATAGTCAAGGAATTATAGAGAGAGATCCATTCATTCGTTCTTTCATCTTTCCAACTTTTGAGCAATTGTGGAAGCAAGAAATTGATGAAATGATGTTATATAAATCAAAAGGACAAAAAGAAGAGCAAGTTAAAGGAAGTGAAAATCCTTTTGAACAGTCAAAAGCAGATGAGATACCAGATTCACTGGAATCTACTCAAGAAGAAGTGGAAAAGATTTTAGAAGAAATGATAGATCAACAAGATCAAATAAGTACGTGTATACAAAATACCATGCAAGGTAAAGTAGATTTAGAGCCTTATGGGATTAGCCAATCAGATCAACAATTGTTTCAATTTTATTCAAATAAAATGAAATTGGAAAGAGAACAAATGCGTCAATTTTGGAAAAAGTTGATAGGGGACGCAAAAAAAGAAGTGAGTGTAAAAAAAGATGGTCAAGTAAAGGGAAAACTAGATGTGGATAGCTTTATTAATTTTTATCCGGATTTTGTAGAAGCTGAAAAAAAGGGGAATTATAAAAACCTTCTGATTTTTAATAGATACTTACTAGAAACTCAAGCAGATATATTGCCTGAAAGAATAGAGATTTCTTTTGTTATAGATAATTCAGGATCAATGAATGCGTCAAAAATTGAGGCGTCAAGAAAAGCTTTGGCAGTGACTTTGTTGTCTATAGATGATTTTAATAGATATCTGAAAAGCAATGCAGAACAATTGAATCAAAAAGTAGAAGTTTTAAGCGAAACCTGGTTTTTTGGCAGTAAGTATTATAATGTTAAAGAATTTAACGATAAAAATGTGAAGGAAAAAGAAAAAAGCGACATAATTCGCTCAATTGTAAAGCTAGATGCAACAGATGGAGCAACTGATGATGCAAGTTGCCTTAGAGAAATATCCAATAGAATTACATCTATACAGGAAAGTGAACTCAAAAAAGGAAAACAAATAAAGATAGTCTTCGAAATTACAGACGGTGCATCAAGTTTTCCAGGATCAGCAAAAGAAGCCGTACAAGAATTATTATCTAAAAATGTTGAAGTCTATGCATTTCAAATAGGAAAGAATAGCGAAACAAATGAAAAAATATTTAACTTCGTATGGAATGAAGGATACAAACAACCACACGGAGTAATGATTGGTGAACAAGTAGAAAGACTACCAAAAGAATTGCTAAAAGCAGTAGGAAAAAATATGCAGTCTATTTTTAATAATTAGTTGGGTAAGCATAAAATCCAACCTGAATTTTAATTCATCAATTTCTATGAGATAATATCTCTAACGTCAACAAAGGAGGTCATCTCGAGTGAAATAGGAAAAGATATGTATGAAAATATAAAATATTACAAGGATATACAGTATAAATACCGGAAATATATAGACATTTGAGTTCATGAAATAAAAACTAATAAATTATCTTATTACAAAAAAATACTAGTCTACCACTAAGAAAATACTATATACTTATGGTATCATTATTGTAGTACCTCCACGTGTGAGGGAAGTTTCTGTGGATATGGAGTGGCGGTATCTGATTTTAAGAATCCGGTTATTAAGTGGAATATAAACCATACTTATATTCAAAAAGATGGAATTAATCAGGATTTTGGAATTTATGATGATCCAGACAGTTTTTTTCAAAGCATTCTCAGCAATTTAAAATAGTAAAGAAGTTTGCTTACCAGAATAAATGAAACAAACAATCAAAAATCAAAAAAGTTCTTTAGATAAAAAAATAAGTTAAATAGAATGCGGCAAGAGGTTTAATTTAAACCACTTACTGTTTTCTATTTATTTAAATTAAACTTATATTTCAGAAGTTTATTTGAATAATACTTTTAAATATTTTTGACAATGCTATAATACTTAATTAATCATATTTAAATGTATATACATTTAAATATGATTAATTATTTTTCCACTATACGAACTAAGTGTATAGTTAGATATAGCAGTTCATCATTAGAAATTTTTTTATTTAATATTTTTTTTACGTATTCTCCAATTAATTTAGCACACTTAACTTCTCCAGGATATTCTTTTATAATTTGTTCAAAAATAAATGTCTCTTTAGATTCAATCAAGGTGTCATCCAGTAAACGCTGAACAAAGAACTGTAAATGGGTTAAGAATCTGGAATAGTTAAGTGAATCTTTATCAATTGTTATATTGAATTTATATTGAATTATATTAAAAATATCTTTTAACATTTTTATTGTGAGCATTGTATTTTGCATTACGGCTTCATCTGTTTGTGCATTAACAAAATGGAATGCAATATTGCCTGCTTCTTCTTCTGGTAAATTTACATTAAGGTTATCATTAATATATTCAACTGCATATTTTCCTATTTTAAATTCCTCTGGATAAAATTTTTTTAACTCCCATAGCAAACGATTTTGTAATGTTATATTTTTTTTATATCTTGTAAGTGCATAAGAGATGTGATCTATTAGTGTAATGAAAATTTGGTCATTTAATTTTCCACCTAATTTTTTACTGGCGTATTGTATAATATCATTAGTAATTTCAATATATTCATTAGGAGTTTCTTCAATAAGTTTTACATATTCTTTTGTGTTAGTCTCATTTTTTAATACAAATATTTTTTCTATTTTATCTACATCTATTTCTTCTCCTGATTTGCGTCTGAAACCAAGACCTTTCCCCATTACAAGAATTTCTTTATCATTTTCATCTCTTGCTAAAATAAGACTATTATTCATCACTTTAACTATTTTCATCTTATTCACCCTAAATAATTTTTATTTATATAGAAGTTTTATAAATTACTTCCATTAGTATTTATAACATTCTTATACCAATTAAAACTTTTCTTTTTTATTCTTTTCAAGTCTTTTAAATTAGATTCATCTCTATTAACATATATAAAACCATAACGCTTGCTATATCCTTGATGTGTACTCACAACATCAATTACAGACCATGGACAGTAGCCAATAACATCTACACCATCATTAATTGCTAACTTAAGTTGTTCTAAATGCTTTTTAATATAATCAATTCTATAATCATCATTTATAATTTTATTTTCTTCTAGAACATCAGGTGCACCAATTCCATTTTCAGTAATTAGAATGGGTAAATTGTATCTTTCACATACTTTTCTTAATGTCAATCTAAGACCTATAGGATCAATAACCCATCCATATTTTGTTTTAGAAACATAAGGATTTTCTGCAGGGCGATATACACCTTGCTCACCTAACATTATTTGTTGATCACCAGCTCTAGCAGATATATCAGAAGAATCACCTTTGCTTTCTGAAATTGTAGCTGTTGAGTAGTAGTTAATAGCTATAAAATCAGGTTTAGCACTGCTTAGGATTTTCATATCCTCATCTAATATAGTAGGTTGTAAATTTCTATCTACTAAATAACTCCAAGCTAGTTTATTATATCTTCCCCATACGGCTATATCAAGAAAACTCCAGCAACGAATAGTTTCCCAATTATGAGCTGCAATAGCATCGGAAGGATTACAGGTTTCAGCATACATTGCGGTTGTATTAATAGCTGGACCTATATTAGCATTTGGATACATTTCATGACACAAATTCATTACTTTTGCTTGAGCTAAAAGCATATGATGATTTTGTTGATATAATTCTTTTTTAGAAGGTAAAGATTTTCCTTTAGGCATTCCTATAGCACCGGGATGAAGTATCATAGTATTTTGTTCATTTATTGTTAGCCAGTATTTTATCTTTGATCCAAAAGATTTGAATAATACTTTTGAGTATTCAACAAAGGCATTAATTGTATCACGGTTATTCCAGCCTCCCTTTTCTTCTAATGAATATGGTAAATCAAAATGAAACATTGTAACTACTGGTTCTATATTATATTTTAGTAGTTCATCTATTAGATCACTATAGAATTTAATTCCATCTTGATTAATTTCACCAATTCCATTAGGAATAATTCTAGTCCATGCTATAGAAAAGCGGTATGCTTTTAATCCAAGTTCTGCAAAAAGTTTTATATCTTCTTTAAATCTATGGTAGTGATCACTAGCAATTTTAAAATCTGCTGTACCTTCAGGATGTTCACACATATCTATTATTGATAATCCTTTACCATCCTCATTCCAAGCTCCTTCTACTTGATAAGCAGAGGTAGAACCCCCCCACAAAAAGTTTTTTGGAAATCCTTTAATATTTTTATATAGCATTTATAATTTCTCCTTTCAATAAGTTAAGCCTAGAAATAGAATTTTTATAATATTTATTATTTAATTTTTATAATGTTATTACCAAATGTAACTTCATTTTCTTTTTCACCTACTATTGCTTCGTATTTATCTGAATTACAAATGATTACTGGAGTAACAGTATCATAACCTAATTTTTTAATTTCATTTATATCGAATTCTATTAATTTATCTCCAATTTTAACTCTATCTCCGCTTTTTACAAAAGACTTAAAATGCTTTCCTTCAAGATTTACTGTATCAAGTCCTATATGAATTAAAATTTCAACCCCATTATCTCCTTGTAGTGCAACAGCATGTTTTGATTCTAGTACAGTTGAGACTATTCCTTCAATTGGAGATACTACATTGCCATTATTGGGTAGTATAGCCATACCTTTTCCTAAAAGTTCACCTGAAAATACATCATCATTAACTTGAGTTAATGGAATTAATTTTCCAGAAAGGGGACTAGCAATTTCAATTATATTAGTATCAGATATAGTAGTTTCATTTTTATTAGTGACAGAAGTTTTTATAGATTCCTCATCTATTGAATCTTCAAAACCTAAAATCCAAGTTAATATAAATGTAACTACAAAAGCAATTAAACAAGTAATTAAAGCATGTATTATATTCATTGGATTTTTACCAATAAAGGCTGGAAGAGCTGCTAATCCTGGTGAAACAAATGCATAACGGACAAGACCAGAAAGTCCTGCATATATTCCTCCACATCCACCACCAATCATAGCTGCTATTAATGGTTTTTTTAGTTTTAAAGTAACTCCATAAAGTGATGGTTCTGTTATACCTAATAATGCTGTTGTACCAGCTGAGCCTGCAAGTTGTTTTAAATTTTTGTTTTTACTCTTTACGGCGACACATAAAGTAGCTGCACCTTGAGCTATATTTGAAGCTAACATACCAGGTCCATTTATCATTTCTGAACCATTGTTAGTTAATTGCATTGTAGCAATAGGAGTCATAGCCCATGCTGTACCAGTTACAACAAGGAAAGGTTGAAATGCTCCCATAAGCAAAGGTATCAACCAGCTAGCTTTTCCGTTAATAAATGCTGCGCCAGCAGCAACTAAATCGTTTAAATATGTACCAAAAGGACCTATAACAATTAAAGCAAGTGGAGCTGTAAGTAATAAAATTATCAATGGTTTAGTAAAGAATTTAATAATTGATGGTGATATTTTTTCTGCAAATCTTTCTATATAAGACATTGCCCAGACAGTAATAATTATTGGTAATACAGAACCTGCATAATTGGTTAATCTTACAGGTATACCTATAAAATGTACTGCTTTTCCAGATGTCATAAGAGATGTTAAATTAGGATGTAATAATGCTCCAGCGATAGTTATTGCTAATATGGGATTACATTCAAATTTAATTGCTGCACCATATGCTAATAGTATTGGCATAAAGAAAAATGCTGCATCTGCAATAGTGTCTAATAGATAATAAGTTTGACTATCAGCAGATAAAAGGCCTGTTAAACTTAAAATAGATAATACAGCTTTAATCATACCAGCACCTGTAATTGCTGGTATCATAGGTGTAAATGTTGTTGATATAACGCTTATAAAACGTGAAACTATATTTTCTTTTTCTACATTTTTATTGTGTTGCTTATTTGGAGAGTTAATAAGATCTGATGTCTCATTAATTATGGCTCTGTAAGATGTTTGAACATCATTTCCAATAATGACTTGGAATTGACCACCTTTATCAACCACACTTATAACTCCGGGTAAATTTTCAAGGTTTTTCATTTGAACCTTTGATTTATCATTTAGTTCAAATCTAAGTCGTGTTGCACAATGAGTAAGTTTGTTTACATTTTTGGCCCCACCTACAAGTTCTAATACTTGAAGGCCAACTTTTTTATAATCCATAATTTTTCCTCCTATATTAAAATTAAAAATAAAAAAAGACCAAAATAAAATGTATTTCTCATAAAAGAAATCCATTTTTATTTTGGTCTTGCCTGCATTACCAGTAACATGCCTTAACAAAAATGTGTTAAAACATATGAAATTGTTTACTTGCATATATAATAACATAGATTTATTATGCATGCAATATATATCTTGTAATAAATTTAATTATTATGAGTTAAATTGTAGAATTTTGAATTCAAGTAAATAAAGTATATATAGGAATATTTTAAGAAAAGTGAAATTGATTAGTATCAAAATGTGTATATAAGCATTGAAAAGGCAGTACTATTGATAATAGGTATAAGCCCCAAAAAAGACATAGATAGCAGTTGATGATTAAAAGAATTAAAGGTCAGAGAAATTTTCTGTATTTCTATAAATGAGAACTAGCATGGCAATGAAAATGATTTAAATAAACTATATAGTAATATAATATCAAAATAATTGATTCAGAAAAACATATTTATTATATGATTTTCATATAGTAAAAGAGATTTGTAGAATATGCTTAAGGTTAAGAAGCTCTAGTTATAGAAACTCGTTGCAGAAACATATTTATGGACTATTTTAATTAAAAGGGAGGCATATTTATGTTATTTAAAACTATGGAGCAACATGAGAAGTTGAGGATAAAAATTAGAGAGTTTGCTGAAGAAGAAGTTAAGCCTATTGCATTTATGCTGGATCAAGAAAATAAATTCCCTTTAGAATCAATTCATAAGTTAGCTGATATGGATATGATGGGGATACCATATCCAAAAGAATACGGTGGAGCAGGTTTAGATGTAATAAGCTATGCAATAGCTGTTGAGGAATTATCAAGAGTAGATGGTGGTACAGGTGTAGTTCTCTCCGCTCATACATCCCTAGGTTCATATCCAATTTTTGCTTACGGAACAGAGGAGCAAAAGCAAAAATATCTAGTTCCATTGGCAAAAGGAGAGAAGATTGGAGCCTTTGGTCTTACGGAGGAAAATGCAGGTAGTGACGCTGGAGGTACAGAGACTACGGCTGTTTTAGAAGGGGATAATTATGTTTTAAATGGAGAAAAGATTTTTATCACCAATGCAGGTGAGGCAGATATTTATGTTATTTTTGCAGTTACTACACCTAATATAGGTACTCGCGGCATTAGTGCCTTCATTGTTGAGAAAAGTTTTCAAGGATTTAGTTTTGGAAAACATTATGATAAGATGGGTATTCGTTCTTCTGCTACTGCAGAGTTAATTTTAAACGATGTTAAAGTTCCTAAGGAAAATCTATTAGGTAAAGAGGGTGAGGGTTTTAAGATTGCTATGTCTACCTTAGATGGTGGTCGTATTGGTATTGCAGCTCAAGCCATAGGAATTGCTCAAGGAGCATATGAAAATGCACTTGAGTATTCAAAAGAAAGAATTCAGTTTGGCAAACCTATTTGTCACCAACAGATTATTGCTTTTAAGTTAGCAGATATGGCTACAAAACTTAGAGCAGCTAGATTACTTGTTTATAGTGCAGCAGATATGAAAGAAAATCATGAGCGTTATAGTATGGAAGCTGCTATGGCAAAACAATATGCTTCTGATGTTTGCTTAGAGATTGTCAACGATGCTCTTCAAATATTTGGTGGAAGTGGCTATATGAAAGGTATGGAAGTTGAGCGCGCCTATAGAGATGCTAAGATTTGTACAATATATGAAGGAACTAATGAAATTCAACGTGTTGTTATAGCTGCCAATATTATAGGTAAAATGCCAAAAACTAAGAATACAGGTCAAACTTATAAAAATAAATCTGCTACAGGTTATCGTAAAAAGACGATTTTTAAGAAAGGAACTCCTAAAGAAAGAGTGGATGCACTTGTGGAAGCTCTTAAAGCAGATGGTTATGATTTTACAGTTGGAATTCCTATAGATGCTCCTATAAATAAAGCTGAAAGAGTAGTCAGTGTAGGATTAGGTATAGGAAAAAAGGAAAATATGAAACTTATAGAAGATTTAGCAGTTCAAGCTGGCGCAGCTATAGGCTCTTCTCGTCCAGTAGCAGAAACACTTAAATATGTACCATTGAATAGATACATTGGTATGTCTGGGCAAAAATTCACAGGAAATTTATACATTGCTTGTGGTATTTCAGGTGCAATTCAACATTTGAAAGGTATAAAGGAAGCTTCTACAATTGTTGCTATAAATAATAATCCTAATGCTAAAATCTTTAAGAACTCAGACTATGGAATTGTTGGAGATTTGATGGAAATATTACCATTGCTTACTGATGCTTTAGACAACGGAGAACCTAAGAAGGCAGCACCCCCAATGAAAAAAATGAAAAGGGCTGTTCCAGAAAAAGTTCGTCCAACTTGGAAATATTACGTATGTAATGGATGCGGTTATGAATATGATCCTAGCGTAGGAGATCTTGAAGGTGACATAACTCCAGGTACAATCTTTGAGAATATGCCTAAGGATTGGACTTGTCCTGCTTGTGGCGAAGGAAAAGATATGTTTATAGAAGCTTGATTTTTATAAATAAATAGACATAATAATGTGCTTTTAGCGTAAAGGAGGATTTAATCTATGTATTGTGTTAGAAATATAACTGAAGATCTTTATTGGATTGGTGGTAATGATCATAGACTTGCTCTATTTGAAAATATTCATCCCATTGAGAGAGGTGTTTCCTATAACTCTTATCTACTTTTAGATGAGAAGACAGTACTATTTGATACAGTTGACTGGTCAATTTGCCGTCAATTCATTGAGAACATTAAAGGGGTTTTAAAAGATAGAACTTTAGATTACATGGTAATAAATCATATGGAACCAGATCATGCAGCTTGCATTGAAGAAATTATTCTTCGTTATCCAGATGTAAAGATTGTGTGTACTGAAAAAGCTTCCATGTTTATGCATCAATTTGATTTTAACGTTCAAGACAGAGTAGTAAAGGTTAAAGAAGGAGATAATATGTCCTTTGGTAAACATAATGTTGCATTTATGTTTGCTCCAATGGTACATTGGCCAGAAGTTATGGTAACATATGATACCACTAATGGTGTATTATTCTCTGCTGACGCCTTTGGTACTTTTGGTGCATTAGATGGTAAAATGTTTAATGACGAGGTGGACTTTGATAGAGATTGGATTGATGAAGCTAGAAGATATTATACAAACATTGTAGGTAAGTACGGTGTTCAAGTTCAAGCTCTTTTGAAGAAAGCTAAAAAACTTGATATTAAGATTATCTGTCCGTTACATGGACCAGTATGGCGTAGTGATTTAGGATATTTCTTAGATAAGTACGATAAATGGAGTCGATATGAGCCTGAGGAAAAGGGTGTAATGATTGTTTATGGAACAATGTATGGCAATACCGAAGCTGCTGCCAATAATTTAGCAACAAAGTTAGTTAAAAGAGGAATAATTAATGTGGTTATGTATGATGTTTCAAAAACTCATGTTTCATATTTGATTTCTGAGACATTCAAATATAGTCATGTAGTTCTTGCTTGTGTAACTTATAACTTAAAGATTTATCCACCAATGTTAGGATATATAATGGATATAAAGGCATTAAATCTTCAAAAACGTACTTTTGCTCTTATAGAAAATGGTTCTTGGGCTCCTCAATCAGGAAAACTAATGCGTAAACATTTAAGTGATATGAAAGAAATGACTATTTTAGATAATGATATATCAGTCAATTCCAGTGTGAAAGAACAGGATGAAGATTCAATTGATGACGTTGCTGATAGTATTATTCAGTCAATGAAATAATTTTATAAAAATATAAATTTAGGACCAATTCATGGACAATTCTGGTGAGTTGGTCCTTTTTGAATATTTGTCAAAAACAAAAGAAAGTGTTATATTATCAAGTGGTTCTAAATTTTAGAACCTGTAAAATTTAATCCAAAGCCTAGCGCTATAATAAAATTTTAAAAATTAAAATTTAAACTATGAAGGGAGGCATGTCTAAGCTTTTCTAGGCTTTTATTAGGCAAGAAAGAATATGAAAAACAAAATATCTACAGCAGAAATGATGGAGAAAGAGAGTATATCAAAGGTGCTCTTAAAATTATCAGTACCTGCAATAATAGCTATGTTAATTAATGCTATTTACAACATAGTGGATACTATGTTCGTGGGAATGTTAAATAACACTAGTGCTATTGCTGCCGTATCTATAGTATATCCACTATTTATGTTTATTGGAGCTATAGGGGTTATGTTTGGTGCAGGAGGTGCTTCCTATCTATCAAGATTGTTGGGAGAAAAGAAAAAAGAGGAAGCTGATAAGACGCTAACATCTACTATAATAATTGGATGTATATTCAGCTTAATTTTTACTGTGATTTCTATAATATTTTTAGATAAATTTTTATTAATGTATGGAGCAACAGAAACAATAATGCCATATGCCAGAGAATATGGATATACAATAGTATTAGGAGCGGTTTTTACTATTGGGACAGGAATAATGAGTAATACTATTAGAGCAGAGGGAAATTCAAAATATAGTATGATTGCTACCTGTATAGGAGGAGTTATAAATATAATATTAGATCCTATATTCATGTTTAAATTTGGTATGGGTATAAAAGGTGCTGCAGTTGCTACAGTTATATCACAGATAGTATCTTTTGTTTTTCTTTTAAGATATTATTATTCTAAGAAAAGCTATATAAAATTAGGAATCAAGTTTTTTAAACCAACTTTTAATATGTTTTTTGAAATACTTAAGATAGGTATTCCTATTTTTGTAACTCAAGTATTGGCCAGTTTTGCTTTAGGTTTCATGAATTTAGGAGCAAAACCTTATGGAGATGCAGCTGTAGCTGCTATGGGAATAGTATTTAGAGTTATGTCTATAGGATTTTATATAGTGTTTGGAATTGGCCAAGGATTCCAACCTGTTGCAGGATATAATTATGGGGCTGAAAATTTTGCTAGATTAAAAGAAGCTGTAAAATTATCTATTAAATGGAGTATTATATCTGGAATTGTTATATCTATTTTATTTATAGTTTTTGCAGAAGGGTGTATGCTCATATTTACAAGGGATAGAGAAGTTATAAATATAGGAATAAAAGCCTTTAGAGCAGCAAGTTTGTTGTTCCCACTTTTTGGATATATAAATACTTATGCAGTATTATATCAAGCCTTAGGTAAGGCTTTAGGAGCCTTTATATTATCTATTTCTAGACAGGGTATATTTTATATACCTTTAATATTTATATTACCAAAATTTATAGGATTAGAAGGAGTAATATTCTGTCAAACTGCAGCGGATGGCTTGGCGTTTATAGAAACTTTTATAATGGCAATTTGGTTAAATAAGAGCCTAAAAAAGGAAATGGTGGAAGAGACTAATTTAGACTCAGTAAAGAAAGTTTCATCCTTATAAAGACCAGATTCAAAGTATATATATGGAAAAATGTTTACAAATATATGTTAGTTAGAGTTTCTCAAAAGTCTTATTTATTAATACAAATAAAAATAAGCAAAAATAAAAGGTGGCATAGTATATGTGTCACCTTTTATTTTCGCTTATTTTTTTATTTAATGAACCTAATGTAAGCGATATCTTTATTTCCCTAGAGTTTTATATTATACAATTTTTAAAATTATATAAAAATTTAAAACACTATTATATACATATTTAAATGGGTTAAGTAAATTCTTTTAATATAAATAGCATTAATAAAAATAATATTTATATGCACGAAATCTATTATTTGCTTTTTTTACCAGAACATTTCTCACAATATCCATAGAAATTCATTTCCAAATCAGTAATTTTGAACAAAAAGTCTTTATTTATTTGATTTTTAACAGTATTAATAAAGTTATATTGACTAAAGTCATATCGACAATCTATAATTTTTTTACAACCAAGGCAAATAAGATGAGGATGATGTTTATTATGAACTTCAAAATTTGTATCTTCATTAAAAAATAGTTTATAACAATTAACTCTACCTTCTAATAATAAATGTTCTAACAAATCTAGTTTTAATAATGTTTGAATGGTTCTATAAACAGTAGCTAAGCCAATTGACGGACAAATTTTTTTTACTAAATAGTAAATTTCATTTGCTGTTAAATGATCATTTTTATGATCAAAGAAAATTTTTAAAATCATGATTCGTTTAGTTGTAAGTTTGATATTATTAGAGTGAAAAATATGTTTATAAAATTCTAATTCCTTTGACATATAGATTCTCCTTAAACTTTGGTGTTAAGTAATAAGCATAAAATTTGGATATAAAGACATTATATTATTGTATTTATTTAAATAAAATCATTAAATAATTTTTTAAAATTGGATAAGCATCAATTTATATCATAAAGTTGTTTATGCAACATTATAATTATATATTGATGATTGAAAAAGGTTAAAAGTTAAAATAGAATATACATGTAGATGATAATTAATATCAATTACTTATTAGGTAAGTATATAAGGTTATTAGAGAGAAATATTAGTGAATTTATGTTATTGTTAATAAAAAATTATAGTATTTATTTAAATTAAAATAAGAAATTAATATCTAATGTTAATGTTAAATCGAATTATTTCAAGCATTATTATCAAATTATTATAAATTTAAAAAGAAAAATTAATTTTATTAGATTTCAATATTGATATCTTCATCAATTTTGTAGATAATGATTTTATGATAAATCCATTATATTTTAATAAGAGAAGTACGTTAATGTTCATATAATTTATCAGAAAATTGATTCATATTAGGAGTGATTATATTGTTTGAAGCACAAGATTTAAGAGTTGTAAAAACATTAGATAATATAAAAAATAGTTTTTTACAATTAATAAAAGAGAAAAGTTTTACTAAAATTACCATAAAAGATTTAACTGAGAGGGCACGAATAAATCGATCAACTTTTTATAAATATTATCTAGATAAATATGATTTAAAAGAAAGAATAATTAATGATTTTTTAAAAGATTACGAAAAGGAATTCAGTCTAGATTATATCAAATCTACACATAACAGTATTACCTTGAATATAGATGAATTGGAAAAATTAATGTTATATTTTCAAATAAAAGAAGAAATGATTATGTCGTTGTGGGATGAAAATATGGAAGATTGCGTTTTATCGAAAATGCAGGAAATTTTAGAAGAAAAGATTGGAATTTGGATTAAATTAAATACAGATACAGAGCAATTAGATAAAAAAGATGAACTATTTATCAGAATATTTTCGTGTTCTTTTTTAGTAATTATTAAATGGTGGTTTGAGTGTGCACCCAAATGTTCGGCCAGAGAAATTGCACAACTTGTATCTGATAGTAGAGATTTAGCACATGGAAAATTTTTGCTTGATAATTGTGATTTGTAAAGGGAGTATTATAGAGATAAAACTAGATAGTATGGTTTTTATTATGGAGTATGTATAATGTTATGTTGGATAAAGAATGGAGGATATATATGTTAGAATTGAAGAATGTTTCTTTTGGGGTGAAAGAAGATAATTTGCAAAAAGATATATTAAAAAATATTAATTTGAAGATTGGAGAGCAGTTTGTTGTTATTACAGGACCAAATGGAAGTGGTAAATCTACTCTTGCAAAATTAATTGCTGGAATTGAAAAGCCAACTAGTGGACAGATTCTGTTTGATGGACAGGATATTACAGATTTGAGTATCACAGACAGAGCAAACATGGGTATCAGCTTTGCATTTCAACAGACCATTCGCTTTAAGGGAATTACCGTTAAGGATTTAATTACATTGGCATCAGGAGAAAATCTGAGTACAGCAAATGCCTGCAAGTATTTATCAGAAGTAGGGCTTTGTGCAAGAGATTACATTTATCGTGAGGTAAATGCTAGTCTTTCTGGTGGAGAATTAAAAAGAATCGAAATAGCTATGATCATTGCAAGAGGTACAAAGCTTTCTGTATTCGATGAACCAGAGGCTGGAATTGACTTATGGAGTTTTAATAATCTGATTCAGGTATTTGAAAAAATGTATCATAAAATTCACGGCTCAATTATTATTATTTCCCATCAAGAAAGAATTTTGAATATTGCAGATCAGATTGTTGTAATTGATGGTGGTGAAGTAAAACAAGTTGGCAAGAAAGATGAAATACTTCAGGGACTATTAAATAGTTCTAAAAGTTGTAAATTTTACAAAGGAGAATGAGATGATGAATGCAATACATAGAAATTTATTAAAAGAAGTAATAGGATTTCACGAGATTCCCATAGGGGCTTATAATATTAGAACAAATGGAAAAGCAGTTGGAAGAAATACAACTGAGAATATAGATATTGTTATCAAAACAGATAAACCGGGAATTGATATCATTATTAAACCTAATACAAAGAATGAGAGTGTGCATATACCTGTTTTATTAAGTGAGAGTGGTTTTAAAGAAATGATATATAATGATTTTTATGTTGGAGAAAATTCCGATGTAACTATTATTGCCGGTTGTGGAATTCACAATGATGGTAGTAAAGAATCTGAACATAATGGCATACATAGTTTTTTTATTGGTAAAAATGCGAAAGTAAAATATGTAGAAAAGCACTATGGAACTGGCGATGGTAATGGAGAACGTATTATGAATCCTACAACAATTATAAAAATTGATAATGGTGGTTATATGGAAATGGATACTGTACAGATTGAGGGTGTCAATTCTACAAAGCGTGTAACAAAGGCTACTTTGAAAGATAGTTCTACATTGGTTATTCAAGAGAAAATAATGACTCATGGAAAGCAAACTGCTGAGACAGAATTTGAAGTGGATTTAGATGGTGTGAACTCTAGTACGAATGTAATATCAAGATCTGTAGCAAAAGATAATTCACATCAATTATTTTTATCCAAAATTAATGGAAATAATAAATGCGCAGGACATACAGAATGTGATGCAATTATCATGGATAATGCAAGTGTAAGAGCAATTCCTGAAATTGCAGCCAATTGTATTGATGCAAGTTTAATTCATGAAGCAGCTATTGGCAAGATTTGCGGTGAACAGCTTATTAAGCTAATGACCTTAGGACTTACGGAAATAGAAGCAGAAGAACAGATCATTAATGGATTTTTAAAGTAATTATAGGATATAGTGAGTGAGATTATGTTTTTTACAGAATATTAATGCATGAAAAAGATATTGATTAAAAATGAATAAAAGGTAACATAACATAAATGTCACCTTTTATCTAAATATATATTCTTCATCCATTTTATTTAATGTAAGTTATATTTTGATTTTCTGAAGAATTTATATTATTTAATTTTTTAAATTCCATGGCTAAAAGAACAAGAGAAAGTATAAATACTATTGAATCAGTAACTGAAGAAGATAACCATGTTCCTTTTATTCCTATAATTTTAGTAAGAATTATAGCTATAGGCATAAAGAGTATTACTTGTTTTAAAATAGTTATTAGTGCAGATTTTCCGCCTTTACCTATTGATTGGAAAAATGTCATAGACATAACTATAAGTCCTGATACTGGGAAAGTTAAAAACATAAGTCTAAAAAATTCGTATCCATTTTCGATTATAGTCTTATCATTAATAAACCAACTTAGAACAACTCTAGGTTTAAGCATATAAAAGACCCATAATATTCCAATGAAGATAGTAGAAGCTATACTAAAGATTTTAACAGCATCTTTAACACGATCATATTTTTTAGCTCCAAAATTCATTCCTACTATAGGTTGAAGTCCTTGTCCGATTCCCCAGATAGGTATAAATGTAAACATTAAAATTCTAAGAGCTACACCCATTAATACCAATTGTTCATCCCCACCATATATTGAGGTGAGCTTATACAAAGCAGTTTGTTGTACTAGATACATAAGTTGCATCATTGCAGCTGAACCTCCTATGGATAATATCTCTGGCATTAAATCGAAAGCAAACTTTAATTTATTTACTGATAGGATTGATTTGTTACGTTTAAAGTATATAAATGTAACTAGAGCCTGGATTATTTGTGCAATTATTGTAGCTATAGCTGCACCTTCAACGCCAAAATTTAAAGTCTTTATAAATATTGGATCTAAAATGATATTTAATATTGCACCTAATGCCATAATACTCATAGCTTCTTTCATCTTTCCCTCTCCTCTTATGAGCATATTAGCGCTTTGTGAAAAATTAACAAAGAATGATCCAATATAAACTATTCTTAAATAGTTTATGCCTGATTTTAATATTTCTCCTGTAGCTCCTGAAAATCTAAGTAAATTTTCTGAAAATAAGCATCCTAATATAGTTACAGCCAATGATAATACTAATACAGACAGTATTAAATTTCCTAAAATTTCATTAATAACTTTATCATCTTTTGATCCAATAGCTCGAGATAAAATTGAAGATGAACCAACACCTACGAGTACAGCAATACAATTGTTTATAAAAGTAAATGGAGAGGATATGCTTACAGCAGCCAAGGCAGTTTCTCCTACTAGTTTTCCGACAAAAATAGCATCACATAAATTATATAATCCTATGACTAGCATTCCTATAATGCCTGGAATAGAAAGTTTTAAAAGCAATGTAAGCATATTACCATTAATTAATTCTTCGCGATTTTTATTCATATATATCCTTCCTTTTTTAAAATTATTTTTTATGATAGTGAGTATTAGTAATTTTGTGATTGATTATATTTTTATCTACCTCCCTTAATATCAATGAATATATCCTCTAAGGTTTTTAATAATGATTGTCTGTATCGATTGTATAAAAAATTAGTATATATTATCTACTCATATGAGGATTTAAAATAACGAAAAAAGGATTATTTTAATTTATATTGCTCTATTATAAAAAAGCTAATTTTGAATTGAATAGGAGAAGTTGGAGAAGATACATTTTTGTAAAATGGCTCTTTTAAAAACCAATTTAAAAGAGTTCAGAGAAAAGACAAACATGAAGCAAAGGGAATTAGCTGATTTAGTAAGAGTTAGACGGGAAACTATTATGCATCTTGAAAATGGAAAATACAATTCTTCACTAAAACTTACTGTGGATATTGCTAAAATTTTAATATGTAGGTTGAAGATTTGTTTGAATTTATAGATTGATATGTATTTATTATAATATTTAGGGGTAAAACAAAAAACATTTGAAATAATATATCTTAGGTAAATATATATAGATTGGAATAATAAAAAACCAAAGTATTATATAAAATTAAGTGATAAAGTAATTTATGATAGTATTTTAAGTAATAAATAAAAACCTACAAATATAAATATTTATATATTTGTAGGCTTTTAAGTTATATAAGGAATATAGTTTAAGTTATAAAGTAATTTATTTTTTCATTAATAGTTTCATTTGAGATACTAAAGGATCAGCTATAGTGCCAACCACTATTTGGAAATTTTTATCATCAAGCTTCATAATTCCATTAGCGCCTAATTCTTTAAGTTTAGCTTCATTTATTTTGCTTCCATCAAAAACAACAAGTCTTATTCTAGTTACACAAGCATCTATAGAATCAATATTTTCAGAATTACCGATAGCGTTTAGTATTCCTTTAGCTTTATCTTCTAATTTAGAATGTCCACTTTTTTTAGGCGTATCAACATTGATATTTGTATTAACTTCTGAATCTAATTCCCTTCCTGGTGTAGGTAAATTGAATTTCTTTATAAAGAACAAGAATAAAAAGTAGTATATTGCTGCAAATATTAAACCTATGGGAATTATAAATAGTGGTTTAGTTGATATACCAAAATTAAGACCATAATCTATAAGACTTGCAGAAAATCCAAATCCACATTTTATTCCTAAGGCTGATGTAAGGGCTAGAGCTATACCAGTTAACAAAGCATGTATTGCATAAAGAACAGGAGAAATAAACATAAATGAAAACTCTATTGGTTCAGTAACCCCTGTAAGAAATGCAGTAAATGCTAACCCTAAAAGCATACCTGAAACAGCTTTCTTATTTTCTTCTCTAGCAGCTTTTATCATAGCAAAACAGGCTGCAGGAAGAGCAAACATCATTATTACAAAGAATCCAGTCATATAAGTACCTGCAGTAGGATCTCCAGCGAAAAATCTATTTAAGTCACCATTAGCAATTTTACCTGCTGGATTTTTAAATGTACCAAATTGGAACCAAAATATTGTATTCATAATATGGTGTAATCCAGTTGGAATCAAAAGTCTATTAAATAATCCAAAGAAAAATGCCCCAATAGCTCCTGCTCCAGCAACTGCGTTACCAAAGTTATTTATAACATTTTGAATTGGAGGCCATATAAATCCAAATATAATTCCTAAAATTAAAGAATATAGAGAAGTTATAATTGGAACAAAACGTTTACCACCAAAGAAACCTAAATAATCAGGAAGTTTGATATCCTTATATTTGTTATAAAGGGATGCAGATAATATACCTACGATTATACCAGATAAAACTCCCATATTAATTGTATCATCAAATTTTAAAGAAACATTTGTTAGCACAAGGTAGCCAACAGTAGCAGAAATTGCAGCAACACCATTATTCTCCTCTGCTAATCCTACAGCTATACCTATAGCAAAAATAAGGGATAAGTTATCAAAAATAGCAGATCCAGCTGAAGACATCCAAGGAATACCGCTTGGTAAAGAACCAACCCAAGTCCAAATATCAGGCTGTCCTAATCTAAGAAGTAGGGCAGCTGCTGGCAATACAGCTATAGGGGTCATAAGAGATTTACCTAACTTTTGAACCTTTGATAAAATTTTACTGTTTTTTGCCATGTTTATACCTCCTAATACATGTTTAATAATATATTTCCATTTAATTTGTATAGATATTTTAGTAGAATACATCTTTAATTAACTTAAGAATTTATTTATTATTAAGTAAAAGTATTGCAAAAGAATAAAAAATGAAAGAAAATTCTTGAAATTAACCCTACAGATGCATTTCTTAAAATAAATATACTTATAAACAGAGTTCTTGGCTTCAGAGGGAGTTTTTACTCCATTAAAGCTTAGAAATCGTTATCCAGAAACATAGCCGCTCTTTACTCCCACTTTTAAGAAGATGGGAGTATTAGAGTGGGTAGTCATCGGATAAATATGAATTTAGTTAAAAAATTGTAATAAAAAAAGCCGAAAAGGTATAGATAACCTTTTCAGCTCTTGCCCAACGTTGGTTGCACGCCGATAAATTAAGTATAAGCTATAAAAATAAAAATGTCAATATATTATACTTAATTAATTTTTTATAATATATTGACATCAATGGATTTAGATTATATACTGATATAAGTATTAAACGTGTAACTGTTAGATCAGGCATAAGTTAGAGATAACTTGTGCCTTTTTTTATTTCAATTTTTATAAAAATGTAAGTAATATTTGTATTAGATATATTTAGGAGGTTTTAAAAATGTTTAGTTTTTTTAAGAGAGAAAACAAGATTGTCGCTCCAGTTTTAGGGAGAGTATTAGAATTATCAGAAGTACCAGATGAAGTATTTGCAAGTAAATTAGCAGGAGATGGTGTTGCTATTGAATGTGAAGATAATACTATTGTTGCTCCAGCAAATGGAGTAATTTCTTTAATATTTAAAACTAATCATGCTTTTGGTATTACTTTAGAGGATGGAACAGAGCTTCTAGTCCATATTGGTATTGACACTGTTAAATTAGAAGGAAAAGGTTTTGAAAGATTATTACAGGAAGGTGATAAAGTTAAAACAGGAGACCCTATTATCAGGATAGATAGGGAGTTTATTAAAGCTCAAGGATATTCTTTGATTACACCTGTTTTAATAACAAATCCTGATAATGTTAAAAATATACAATATAAAACAGGTTTTAATGCTAGTCCTGGAAAGGATATTTTGATTATCTATACTGATAAATAATTTAATAAAGTTATAATTTATAAACTTATTTGGAATATTAGAACTAAAGTTTATTTAGTAAGGCGTAATACTAGTATAATTTATGTATATTAGTATTACGTCTTTTAGTGTAAGAATAATTATTATTATTCTTTCTGTATTAAAGGTTTTTTTAATTATATGGAATGAAAAATTTCTTAAAAATTAAGTTTTATAGTGCAGTATTAATTAGGTATAGGAAAAAGTTAAGTGGATACTTAATTTTTAGTAGGAGAATTTCTGAATTTTTCTATGTGAATAGCAATGTAGGCTATTTCTTCTTTGGACACATTTACGGAAAGCTCCCCTTCTATTATTTCACTTACTTTTTTAGCCAATTTATATGAAATTTTATATTGACTTTTTATAGCAGTTAAAAGTTCATTTTTTATTGGTGTATTATTTAAAATTCTTTCTATTGCAAATCTTATGTGAGTTAAAAATCGGGCGTAGTCTAAGGAACTTTTATTTATTTCTATGTTAAGTTCGTCTTCAAGGAACTCTATGATAGTGTTAGAAAGAAAAGCGTATTTTATGGTATTAGATAGTTTCCCTTCGTTTCTTGCAGAGTGAATGTGTAAAGTGATAAAACCTGCCTCTTCATCAGGAATAACTAAATTAAGTCTATCTTCTAACATCCTTATTGCTTTTTTTGCTATAGCAAATTCCTTTTTATATAGAGTTTCTGTTTCTACTAAAAAGGGATTTTCTATAGAATTATTTTCCATGAGTCGTTTTATAGTATAAGATATGTGGTCAGTTAAAGATACATGTATTTTTTCATTTAAAGGTTCATTTAGTTCATCGGAAATCATTGAAATTACTTCTTCACATAAACCTATAATATCACTGTCTACATTTGACATTAAAAATTTAAAGTTATTAAAATTATTTTTATTTTGTATAGTGAATATCTTATCAATTTTTATATCAAAAGGGATACTATCTCCAGGATGTTTTCCAAAACCAATACCTTTGCTAAAAAGAATTTTTTCTTCTTTACTTTCATGTACCAGTAAAACATTATTATTAAATACTTTTATAACCTGATAGCAATTGTCTTGTAAACCATTCATTACAATTCCTCCGAAATATAGATAAATTTTATATGAAAATTAAATTAACTTTTATATATTTATAAGATTACAAATACTCTCTTTATAATATAGTATAAAATCAAACAAAATATTTTTCAAGGGAAATTGGTATATACAACATAACAATATGATGATATAATAACATAAAGAATAGGAATTGAATATTAAATTTATTATTAAGTTTTATAAAAATAAACCATAAATTCTAGTATTAAGAAATATAAGGATTAGTATAATAAAGGTTTAGATAAACAAAGAAGGGATTAGTGATATGATGAAAATTGTTTCTAAAAAAAATCCAGTACCTCTCCATTTTCAAATTAAAGAGATATTGCAAGAGATGATAGAAAATGAAGAATTAAAGCCTGGAGATGCTGTACCTACAGAAAGAGAACTTTGTGAAATTCAAGGTGTTAGTAGAATGACAGTAAATAAGGCTATAATGTCTTTAGTTAATGAAGGATTATTATATAGAGAACAGGGGAAGGGTACTTTTGTTGCTAAACCTAAAGAAAATAAAGAAATAGCTGGTCTAAAAAGTTTTAGTGAAGTAATGCAGGATAAGGGATTAAAAACAGAAACTAGAATTTTATTTTTTCAAATAAAGGAAGCTACAAAGAGAATACAGTCTGTTTTAAACTTATCAGATGATAATAATAAAGTTTTTGAAATTAGTAGATTAAGAATGAGTGAAGGTGAACCAGTAGCTATAGAAACTGTGTGGATACCACATAATTTATGTAGTGATATGGATAGACAAACTATAGAGGGAAAATCTTTGTATGAAACTTTTAAAAATAAATACAATTATTTTCCTGATAAGGCAAAACAAACTATAGAGCCTATAATTCTAAATGAGGACGAATGTAAGCTTTTAAACCAAAATGAAAATGCTTTAGCCTTAATGTTTAGAAGAACTACTTATATAAAAGGTGAAGTTCCAATAGAATATACAAAAGCAATTTATAGAAGTGACATATATAAGTATGAGTTGGTTTTCCAGTAATAGATTAATATTTATTAAAGATTAACTATATTAATCTTGAGAAAAGAGGCGAACTTATGAGTGAAAGAAATATAAATACTGTTAATTTAGATAGTTTAAGTACTTTGGAAATAATAAGAAAAATAAATGAAGAAGATGAAAAAGTGGCAAAAGCTATAAAAAAAGAAGAAAAAAATATAGCTTATGCAGTGGATATTATTGTTAAAGCTCTAAAGGAAGAAGGCAGAATGCTCTACATTGGTAGTGGAACCAGTGGAAAAATTGGAGTTTTGGATGCTTCCGATTGTCCTGCAACTTTTGGAATTGATGATTTCTTGGTACAAGGCATTATATCAGGTGGAGAAGCAGCTATAAGCGATTGTCTTGAACATACTGAGGATAATGAGGAGTTAGCCATAGAAGATCTAGAAAAAATAGGAGTAAATAATAAGGATGTTTTAATTGGAATAACTGCTAGTGGCAATACTCCTTATGTAAATAGTGCTATGAAATATGGAAGACAGCTAGGATGTAAAACCATAGGCATTATGTGTAGTAAAAATGGAAAGCTTAAAAATATATGTGACTTAACTATAGCTGTAGATTTGGGGCCAGAGGTTATAATGGGATCAACAAGAATGAAAGCTGGTACTGCACAAAAAATGATTGTTAATATGTTAAGTACTACTGCCATGATTAATCTTGGAAAAACTTATTCTAATCTTATGGTTAATGTTAGGCCTATAAATAACAAGCTAAAAGACAGAGTTAAAGAAATAGTTATGTTGGCAACAGATAAAGAGTTAGAGGTAGTTGAAAAATATCTTAAGGAATGTAATTATGATCCCAAAGTTGCTATAGTTATGATTAAAACAGGAATTTCAGTTGAAAAAGCACAAGAAAAGTTACAACAGCATGGAGGTAGAGTTTATTATGCTTTAAAAAGCTAGGTAGATATGGGGAGTGATTAATATGAAGGCTATAGTCAATGGAAAGATTATAGTAGGGAATGAAATATTAGAGAATAAAGTATTATTATTTGAAAAAAAAATAATCGACATATTAGATAGAGAGAATGTTTGTTTAAGTAAAAATGATTATATTATTGATGCTAAGGGGTTATATATTTCTCCAGGGTTTATAGATGTTCATATACATGGTTCAGGTGGAAAAGATGCTATGGATGGGGAAATAGAGTCTATAAAGGTTATAAGTAATACTATAGCTAAAAGAGGTGTGACCTCATTTTTACCAACTACCATGACTATGGCTAAAGAACGTATATATAAAGCTTTGGATGTTATAGAACAAGCTATGAATATGGATTTAGGTGGTGCTAAGGTTTTAGGAGCACATTTAGAAGGACCTTTTATTAACCCAAAATATAAAGGAGCTCAAAAGGCGGATTTTATAAAAAATCCAAGTTTTGATTTTATTAAAGGTTATGAGAATGTAATAAAAATAATTACGCTGGCACCAGAGAAAGATGAAAATTTTAAGTTCTTAAAATATATTAAAGAAAATACAGATATAGTTTTATCTATAGGTCATTCAGATGCAACTTATGAACAAGCTATGGCAGCTATAGATAATGGAATAAGTCGTGCTACTCATATATTTAATGCTATGACTCCTTTAAATCATAGGAAGCCAGGAATAATAGGAGCTATTATGAATACAGATATATCTTGCGAGCTTATAGCAGATAATATTCATGTTCATAAGGGAGCTATTAATGTTCTTACTAAAATTAAAGGTAAAGACAAGATTATTTTAATTACAGATTCAATGAGAGCTGGATGCATGAACAATGGTATATGGGAACTAGGAGGACAGAAAGTTATTGTAAAAAATGGTTCTGCTAGACTAGAAGATGATACCCTAGCTGGAAGTATTTTGACATTAGATAATGCAATCAAGAATATGAAAAATAATATAGATGCTTCTTTATGTGAAATTATATCTATGGTAACAATTAATCCCGCTAAAGATATAAACATATATGATAAAAAAGGAAGTATTGAAAAAGGAAAAGATGCTGATATTGCTATTTTTGACAAAGACATTAATATTAGTATGACAATTGTTGAGGGCAATATTGTTTATCAAAAATAAAACATTTTGACTTAGATTATTAGACATAATTAGTTATTAATTTATTAAAAGAGAAAATTTAATTTTAATGAGGTGTGTTTTTATGAGAATTATAGTAGTAGATAATTATGAAGAAATGAGTAAAAAAGCAGCCGCTATGGTGGCTAGCCAAGTTATTTTAAAACCAGATAGTGTCCTTGGATTGGCAACTGGAGATACTCCTATAGGAATGTATAAAGAAATCATAAATATTTACAAAAATCAAAAGATGGATTTCTCTAAGGTTAAAACTTTTAATTTAGATGAATACTATGGTTTAAATAGAGAAAATCCTCAAAGTTATTATTATTATATGATGAATAATCTGTTTAATCATGTGAATATTGATGACAATAATATTAATATTCCTAATGGAATGGCTGATAACATAGAAGCAGAGTGTAAGGAGTATGAAAGAAAAATAGATAAGGAAGATGGCATTGATTTACAAATTCTTGGCATTGGTGTTAATGGACATATTGGATTTAATGAACCAGATGCAAGTTTTGAATCAGAAACTCATCTAGTTAATTTAGATGAAAAAACTATAGAGTCTAATTCAAGATTTTTTAGCTCAAAAGATCAGGTGCCAACAAAAGCTATTAGCATGGGAATTAAAACTATATTACATTCAAAAAAGATAATTTTGTTAGCTTGTGGTAGTGCAAAGTCTGATGCTGTTTTTAAAGCTATAAATGGTAAAATTACTCCTAATATACCTGCATCTATTCTTCAATTACACAGAGATATTGTTGTTATTATAGATAAGGAAGCCGCTAGCAAGTTAAATTTGAAGTAAAGGTAGCTTAAAATATAAGTGCTAGGAATTCATGCCCTTAGGTTATAGGGATGAATTACCTAGCGCTTTTTTATTCATTAATATGTAAAAAATACAAAAAAATGTTAACATAAACCTCTTTGTAAAATATATTGATATTAACTAATATTTTCTATAATATTAAGTTTTATGTAAAAATATACGAATAAAGTAAAAAGTGATAAATAATTATAAAGGGGGAAATTTTATGAAGAATCATAAAAAAAAGAGGATTAGAGCATATATAGGATGTATTCTATCTTTATTTATGTTATTTAGTATTATTCCTTTAAAAGGAAAGACGACTAAGGCAGCTGATTCTAATGAATCTAGAAAAAAAATTGTGGCTTATTTTACGGAATGGAGTGTTTACGGAGGTCATAATAATTACAAGATATCTGATGTACCTTGGGATAAAGTTACTCATATAAATTATGCATTTGCAACTATAAAAAATAATAAAATTGCTTTATTTGATGAATGGGCTGCTACAGGTATAGATTTTGGTGATGGATGGGATTCGCCTTATAAAGGAAATCTAGGACAAATAAAAAAATATAAAAAGAAGTATCCAAATGTAAAAGTTCTCATATCTATAGGTGGATGGAGTCAATCAGCTGGATTTCATAATGTAGCAAAGACTCCAGAAAACAGAAAAATATTTGCTGACAGTGTTGTAGAGTTTATTCGTGATTGGGATTTAGATGGTGCTGATATAGATTGGGAATATCCTACTTTTAAAAGAGAAGGAGATACTGTAGATAATCCTAATGATCAAGGAACACCTTTGGCAGACGAAAGTGAAAAAGAAACCTTTACACTTCTTTTAAAGGATTTAAGAGAAACATTAAATAAAGCTGGTAAAGAAGATAATAAATATTATGAACTTACCGCTGCAGTTGGATCTGGAAAAGATAAAATAGAGAAGACTGAACCAGAAAAATACTCACAGTATTTAGATTTTATAAACATTATGACATATGATATGAATGGTGCTTGGGAAAATGTAACAGGACATCAATCACCTTTATACAAAAATCCTTATGACAATCATGATGATACAGTAAAGAATTATTATAATGTAGACACAGCTATGAAGTTATTTGAAGCTTATAATATACCAAAGGATAAACTTGTAGTTGGATCACCATATTATTCTCGTGGATGGAAAGGTGTAAAAAATGATGGACCTATAAAGGAACTGCCAGGGTTATTTGCCACAGCAACTGGAGGAGCAAAAGGAACATGGGATGGAGGACGTGCAGCAGGATGCAATCCTTACCATTATATAAAGGGGACTTTAGAGAAAGATTCATCCTTTAAAAAATATAGAGATCCTTATTCAAAGGTCCCTTATTTATATAGTGAATCTAAAGGAGAAATGTATACCTATGAAGATGAGATTTCTTTAGGTGAAAAAGTTAAATATGTAAAAGATAATAACTATGGTGGGGTAATTTTCTGGGAATTAGCAGGAGATGCACCTCTAAAAGGAAGTAGTTTAACAGATGTTATTTATAAAGGATTCTTTGGAGATGGAGGTATACCTTCAGATGATAAGCTGCCTAAGTCACCAGAAGTATCTTTGAAAAATGATGATAATTATGGAAACTATGATATTAATATATCTATACCAAAAGATAGTAGAGGAGATAAGATTAAGTTATATGAAGATAATGAAGTGATTTTAGAAGAAGATATAAACAAATTACCTTCAAACAATATAATAAAAAATTTTAAAGGAAAGAAAGAAGGGGCATACACTTATACAGCAGAGCTTGTCAATAAATATGGTTCCTCTAAAGGTAATACCATAGTAGTTAAAGCAACAGATCCTAATAAATTAAAAGCTCCTATAATTTCTGTGGATAAACAAATTAATACAGGAGATTATAAAATATCTATGGAAGTTTTAAAAGATAATAATGGAAATGAACTAAAACTATATGAAAATGGAGTAGAAATTTTAACAGAAAAGATTGATGGATCAACTAGTAAAACTTTTATTAAAGAATTTAAAGATAAAAAAGTAGGAGAGTACACTTATAAAGCTGAAATAGTAAGAAAAGATGATAAGATAGAAAGTAATGATTTAAAAGTAACTGTAAAAGACAAGGACTCATCAGTTAAAGAAAAGCCAGGTAAACCTGCATTGGCTCATGATAACTGGTGGCCAGCTGATGGAGAGTATACTATTACTATGAGTATGTGGTGGGGAGTTAATGGTGATAAGGTAAAAATATATGAAAATGGTGTTTTAATTAGTGAAGCAAATTTAACAGCTAATACTCCTCAAGCTCAAACTTACAGCCTAAAAATAAATGGAAGAAAAAATGGTAAGTACACCTATTATGCAGAACTT
The DNA here is from genome assembly GCF_054768215.1 of Clostridium sp. CTA-1. Lineage (NCBI taxonomy): Bacteria > Bacillati > Bacillota > Clostridia > Eubacteriales > Clostridiaceae > Clostridium > Clostridium sp. CTA-1. The sequence continues at coordinate 40,897 of NZ_BAAAAP010000017.1, read as the reverse complement.
ATAAATGAAGCTGGCACAACTAGAAGTGATGATCTAGTTGTAAATGTAACAGAAAGTAATAAATAATATAAAAAATGTCAAGTTAAAGTAAATTTAGCTTGACATTTCTTATTTAAAATATTAAAGGTGTTAAGAGTAAAAGGCTTTATTTAGTAACTAAATTAGTGAATATTATTAGCTGAGTTTACTTGTTCTATCCAAGAAGCACCAGATGGAGCCGGCTGTTTATTTTCAGGAAGATGCTTTTGGCAAACTCTCAAAAGTGTTAAGAAGTCATATCTTAAAGATACGCGGCCTCCACCCCAATGCTTAGAAAGTACATCATAGGCTTTTTTAACATCAGCTTTCATAACATTCCAATCAGCATCAGTTGGGACATTTCTACCATAATATAGTCTTAATTCTTTAAAGTAGTTTTCCATGTCAGCCCAAGTTATATCAGCATCATAGAAGTTTTCAGTTTCTGAATCCATAGCTTTAATAACATTTTGGATATTTTCAATATGATTAGCAAACCCAGAAAGATTAAATTCCTTATTTATATCAGGGGAATTAATAAGTTTATCTCTATGTTCCGTAAATAATTTTCTTTGAAGTAATCCATAAACACCCCTATTATAAGCATTATCTACTAAAACAAATTCTGCCCAAGGATCTTTAGCTTTTTTTAATGCGCCGCTAAAATCATTATTTGGAATAGCATATAAAAATTCTCTTGTCATAGTAAGGCTCATGTAAGAAGACATAGCAGCATGAACATAAGATGGATCATCTGGTTCTCCAGTTTTTAAAGTAACATAATTTTCATGTTCTGCTGAATCTGCAAAATAATCAGGATATTGTTTTTTTATTTCGTTAAAGTTGCCTTTTTCTTGTTGGAAAGGGCCATCAGGATGCTTTTTTTGAATTGGCCATGACCATTTTTCACCATCCACAGTAACAATATTTTCTGTGTACCCAGATTCTAAAGGTGCTAGACCGCAAGTAAAGTTCTCTTTTATTGATAAACCAATCATAAAATTCGGATTTAATCCAAAGTATTCAGTACCTGTTCCAATTCCCATAGCTAAGTATTTAGAAGGCATCCAAATTCTTAAACCATTTACACCATTTATAGGAACGGGCATTTTTTTTGGCATAGGTATTATAAGTTGAGTACTTGATGCAGGATTATTATACATAAGTTTATTGTCAGTATTCACCTTAATTTTAGGATTATAATAATCAGATTTATTAGCAATTAAATCTTTTTCATTTAAATCTGGCTTATTTTTAGTAAAGCTAGAAGGAAGAGAAGCAAAAGTAGGATAACTAATATCTCCTCTAATTAAGTTTGATTTAAAATTTGTAGGTGCTTTCGAAGAATGTTTTTTACCTTTGACTACAAATATTCTAGTAGTATTGTAAGGTAAAAGTCTTTCGTCTTGTTTTACATTGATTATTACATTTTTACCATTCTGCTTAAAAGAATCTGCATTAGAAACAGAAGTTATTTCATTATCAGTTTCAAAAGACATTCCCCATAAAGAAAAACTACTACCTTGCCATATATAATTTTTATTAGGATTTGAAACAAACACTGCCCATTCAAAGTTATTATTATCTTCATTTAAAACAGTATATCCTACAGCAGGTTGCCCACTAACGGATTCAGGCAAAGGAACATCTATAGGAGTATCATTTTTAGTTACCTCATGAACTACAGTATTTTTAGATTTTTTAACACCAGCTGCATTTATAAGTTCAGCAGTGTATTTATAGGTTCCATTACTTTTGTTAGTGAATTTTACTTCACCATGTTGAGCATTGGGTGAATTGTTTACAAGTTTAACTTCATGAACTAATTTACCATTTTCATAAAGTTTCCATACATCACCATTAGCGCCATACCACATATCCATTGAAATTGTGTAATTGGGAGAACCATCCCAGTTGTCTTTAGAAAGTTGGAAATCAGATGGAACACTAGTTGGAGTATCTAGAACTTTTGGATTTTTTTTGGAATTGTTCAATACATAAGAACTATTATTAGATTTTAAGTGGACTTTATTAATATCTATTTCTTCTTTATTTTTTTCTAGAGCACAAACAGGTGTAGATACACCTAATAATATAGCTGCTGAAAGAGCTAAAGCGTTTGCCTTATTAATAGTTTTAAATTTTTTATTCAAAAGTGTACACCTCCTTATATGTTAATTATATAGTAAATGTTTATTATATAATTATCAATATATAACAAAAATATAAAAAATATCATTTAATAACTAAAAATATATAAATTCAATAAATGTTACATTTAATAATTACTTAATTTTTTTAATATAACATTTCTCGCAATAGCCATAAAACTTCATTTCAAAGTCAGTAACTTTAAATAAACAACTTTTATTTATCTCAGTTTTAATAGTATTTATAAAATTATAGTGGTAATCTATAATTTTTTTACAATCAAGGCAAATAAGATGAGGATGATGTTTATTATAAGCTTTAAGATTTGTATCCTTATTTACAAATAATTTATAACGATTAACTCCATCTTCAAGTGAGAGATGGTCTAATAAATCTAGTTTTAGCAATATTTCAATAGTTCTATAAATAGTAGCTAGACCAATTGATGGGTAAGTTTCTTTAGCTAAATAATAAATTTCATTTACTGTTAAATGATCATTTTTATGATTTAAGAAAATTTTTATGATCATAATTCGTCTAGTTGTAAGCCTGATATTATTAGAGTTAAAAATATGTTTATAAAAATCTAATTCTTTTGACATATAAATTCTCCTTAAAGGTTAATGTTAAGTAATAAATAACTGGATATAAATTTGTGTATTATCTATTAATAATGATTTAATATTAATAGATAGATCCATAAAATATTTAATAATGATTGTCTGTATCGATTATATAAAAAATTAGTATATACTATCTACTCATATGAGGATTTAAAATAACGAAAAAAGGATCATTTATCTTATAAAAAAATTGTAAAAATGATTAAGATTATTTATTTTAAGTGAGGAGATAAATAGATAAAGGCATATTAAGAAACAAGTTTTTAATTATGAATTTATTTATAAATTATAGATTATTATTAAAAAACACAAAGAAACTAAAAAAACTTACAGTTTAACTCACTGTAAGTTTATATATTATATTTAAAGAGTTTATTAGTAACATTCAAAATAATCGATACAATTTAGGTCAACTCCAAAATAAACCCAACGCTGGCTATTCCATCTCCATCCTGAAGCGGATTTTGGACCAACGTAAGTTAGCCATGCCCAAAAACTATTTCCATTATCGAGCCATATATATACATATTTAAATACACATGGTCTTAATGCTCCTGGATCAACAGCATAGGTGCATACATCAGATTTATCTTTATTAATAAGATCTTCTGGAATAGAATCTGATGGAGGGGAAAGTGTAATATTAATTAAAGCATTTAATGTTTCATCTGTATGCTCAGCTTTATCAAGTAAATAATCCAGTTTTTCATTTATTAAATTTAGTTCTCTTGATAATATTCTATCTTCTGTAATCATAAGTTAGAACCCCTTTTATTAAATAATTAGTTGTACAATTAATTAAATTATTTTAAAGCTTGTCTAGTTTGTACTATAGTATATTATTTAAAATATATATTGGTTACAATTGCTTATGATTTTACTAAAGATGTTCATTTTATATAGAAGAAATTAAGATAGACAATAGATAGAAAATTGTATAATTTCTTATGATGGAGATTCTTAATAGTGATAAAGAAAATTTTAAAATTTATAAGCTTTTATATGAATTATTGGAAGTTATTTATTGACAAGATTAATATTTGGGTATAGCATGAATATTAATATTATATAGTTTTTTATTGAACTGGGACTAGATAGCTAGGGTTCCGCCTTAAGATTTTAAGGGTTTGTGACCGAGCGCTATAGCTCTTGTTTTGCAAGAGGCACCTATTGGAATAAAATGCCCGAGGGGGAAGGTTCAGCGGATTTTTTATGCGCTGAATTCTTATCTTCTCGGTTTTTTATATTTTAAGATAAAGGAGGAGATGTTATGGGACAAGCTAAAGAAATTTGTCCGGGAGTAGCTATTGTAATTTTTAATGATAAAAAACAGGTTTTGTTACAGAAAAGATCAGATGTTGGCCTTTGGGGTATACCTTCAGGTCATGTAGAAACAGGAGAAACAGTAACTAATGCTGCAATAAGGGAGGTGTTTGAAGAGACAGGATTACATGTAAAAGTAGCGCGTTTTATTGGAGTATATTCCGACCCCAAGTCTCAAATTTTTGAGTACCCAGATGGGAGAATAACTCATTTTGTAACTTGTTGTTTTGAAGCAAAAATAATAGGCGGAGAGATTTCCTGTGAGTCTTTGGAAACTTTAGACTTGAAATTTTTCCCTATAGATGAATTACCTATAGATATAGTAAAGATGCATCCTGATTGGTTAAAGGATGCATTGTCTAAAGGGGGCCCTTATATTCGATAAAATGTACAAAAGTATTTCTTAGGTTAGCTTGTCAATTTTAAAAAAATATATGAAAGCAAGTTGAATAAATTTATTTTTTATAAATTTTATACTTTTTCATAACTGGAAAAAGAAAGAATCTAGTGAAGATTTACTATTTAGAGTAATATCTTCACTAGATTTTTAGATTTGTTGAATTTTTTCAGTTTATATTAAAATAGCCTATCTTTTTATTTAAATTTCTACTTAATTAAATTAAATATTTATAATATTGTTCGATAAATAAATACAAGATACATAGTACAATTTATTTTAAGCAATAAATATAGTGTTTTTACTTTTTCTATCTTAAAGAAAAGATAACTAATATTCAGATTTAGAGCCAATTAAAAGAAGAGTAAGAATTCAACAGAAACTATTAAAAATAAAGGAGATAATTTGCATGAAAACTTGATATATGTATTTATAATAAAATTAATTAAATAATGATAAAAACTAAAGAAATGATACAAAAGTTAAAAAATGAAGATAGTATTGATGTTTCTATGAACTTAAATTTTAACAATTTGTTAAGGAGATGATGAACCATGTTTAAGAATATAAAAAAGAAAGTAAAAACACAACTAATTTCTGCTTTTTTAATAGTAGCTGTACTTATTGTTATAGTAGGAGCAGTAGGTGGAGTAGCCCTTAAAAATGTAGCTAGATATGGTGAAAAAATGTATAGCATTAATCTTCAATCTGTTTATATGATTACAGATATGAATCAAAATTTGACAGAAATTAAAAGCGATATGCTACAGTTAATATATGAAAAAGATAAATCTAAGAAGGCTGAATTGGTAAAGAATATTCAGAAAAATAAAGATGAAAATAGCAAATATCTTTCTGAGTATGAAAAATTACCAAAGACAGAAGAGGAAAAGAAAATATTTGAAGTTTTTAAAGAGCAATTAAGTCAATATAGAACACTAAGAGAAGATGTTATAAAATTAGTAGAAGATAATAATTATGCTCAAGCAGAAAAGCAATATAAAGAAATACCAAAAGTTAGAGATGCTATGTTTGAGAGTATAAGTAAAATAACTGAAATAAATTTAAACTCAGCTGAATCAGCAAATAATGATATTAATTCTATATATACTAAATCTAATATGATTATTGTTATTTTAAGTATAGTTGGTCTTGCAATGGCAATTTTAATAGGACTATTTATTGCAAGAAATATAGCAAAACCTCTTAATAAGATAAAAGATTTAGCAGAGAGATTAGCCAATTATGATTTTTCAACTTCAATTGCAATTACAAGAGGAGATGAATTTGGACAAACAGCTACAGCTTTAAATACTGCACAAGAAAATGTAAATGGATTAGTTAAGATAATTATGGAAAATTCACAGGACATAAGTGCTTCTTCCGAAGAACTTTCAGCTACTGTAGAGGAATTATCATCAAAAGTGGAAACTATAGATACTGCAATAAATAATATTGCAGGAAGTATGCAGGAGTCTAGTGCTGCATCGGAAGAAATTAGCGCATCTGTTGAAGAAGTAGATTCAAGTGCCAATGAATTATCACAAAAAGCTATGGAAGGAAGTGATAATTCAAATCAATTTAAAGAAAGAGCCACAGAAGTTAAAAAGAATAGCCAAAAAGCTATAGACGAATCACGAAGAATACACTTAGAAAAGAAGAGTAATATGGAAAGGGCTGTTGAAGAAGGTAGAGTCGTTGATAGTATCAAGGTTATGGCAGACACTATAGCAAGTATTTCAGAGCAGACTAATTTACTTGCGCTAAATGCAGCAATAGAAGCAGCAAGAGCAGGAGAACAGGGAAAAGGTTTTGCAGTAGTTGCTGAAGAAGTAAGAAAGCTTGCTGAACAGTCAAAAGATGCTGTACTAAGCATTCAAGAAACTATAGTTAGAGTACAAGGGGCATTTAAGAGTAGTATTGATACAGGTAGTGACATATTGGAATTTATAAACACACAAGTAATGGAACAATTTGATGCTTATGGAGAGACAGGCAGTCAATATTATGAGGATTCTGATTTTGTAAGTAAAATGTCCGAGGAAATTGCAGCTATGTCTGAAGAAGTTACAGCAACATTAGGACAAGTAAGTGGAGCAGTGCAGAATATGGCAATATCTGCTCAAAGGTCTAATGAGGAAGCAGATATAATAAAAGATAGTATGAATGAAACAACTAAAGCTATAGAACAAGTAGCAGAAACCGCTCAAAGTCAAGCAGAACTTGCCCAAAATTTAAATGAAATGGTTCATAAGTTTAAAATATAAATTTAAAAATCTTCCAACCATAATAAAAAGACTATGAGGAATTTTAATTAATAACCTCATAGTCTTTATGCGTAAAATTAGGGATTTATAATATTTAGACTAAGGAGTATTTATTTAAAATAAAACATATATAGTATTAATTTAGCTAGTGCAAGCTAATAGTGTTAAGAAAAACATATTAACATCTTCAAGTATATTCCAATAAAGTATAATAATACATTGATTTAAATGATTACATGCCTTAAATTGAATTGAAATACAATTTTTAACATTTAGCCAAGAGTGTTATAATAAAACATGCAATCAAGAGGGGCCCTAATTGATAAATTGTAAATATAATCAATGAGTATTAAAATATATAAAACATACTTAGAATTAGGGGGAAATAAAATGAAAAAAATAATAACTTTTATTATGGCAACAGCATTAGCATTTGGTATGTTCATAGCGCCCAAGCAAGTTTTGGCTGCAGAAAATCATGAAATGGTAGCATATAGAATTTATATGCCTGTTAATTATAGTAAAGTAGATACATCTCAAATAAAAAAAGCAACATTACACTATGGTGTAAATGGATGGAAAGATGTTAAAGATGTTCAATTAAACAGAAGTATAGTAGATTATTATATGGGAAAAACCTTTGAAAGTTTTTATACAACTATTTATGTAGAAAAAGGTTCAAAAATAGATTATTGCTTTAAACAAGAGTTTTATAATGAGGGAACAACATGGGATAATAATAATAACAAAGACTATCATATAGCTGTAATAGAAAGTAACGTTAAATAATTTAATGTAAATAGACTGTTTTATTTATTATCATATATTAATCTTATTATAATTGGCTTTACCAATTGAATAATTTAATGAAGATATAAATGAAGAAGTATTTATTAAAATTAAATATAGATAATATAAGCTTAGTTTGTATAAACTAAGCTTATATTAACAAAAAAATTATTTTAAATGTAGGTGAAAAAATGAGAGTATTTTATGCGGTTACATTTCAGGAAGAAACAAAAGAAAAATTGATAGAATATAAAAATTTAGTTTCTAATAATTCAGTTAAAGGTAGATTCACAAATAAAAATAATTTCCACTTAACCCTAGAGTTTATAGGTGAAGTTGATGAAAAAGAGCTGTCTTTACTAACTAATATATTATATAAGTTGCAGAATCCACCTAAGGAACTTATTACTTCACATATTGGTTCATTTAAAAGGAGAGATAAAGATATAATTTGGCTTGGAATTGAAGAAAATAAAGAACTTATAACATTACAAAGGAATTTAAGAAATTTATTAATTAATAATGGATTTAAAATTGAGAATAGAAAATATAAGCCTCATATTACAATTGGTAGAGAAATAGTAACAAAATGTCCTATAGAGAAAAATATTTTTTCTCCTATAAAGATTCCAATAGCTTCAATAGCTCTTATGGAAAGTAAGAGATTCAATGGACAATTAGTTTATGAGCCATTAGAAGAAATAATAATATAAAGTCAGAAAACAAATTTATAATAAATATAATTTTATTATTATATTTAAAATATAATTAATTAATGATATAAATAAAAATCCTTATGAGCTGTTTTTCGAATAGTTTATAAGGATTTTTCTAGCTTATTTAATTAAATTTACAATAACCAAACTATATATTTAAAAAATAATACAAAAAAATTTCATAAGATTTAAGTGAAGTGCTTGATAGTAAAATAGGTAAGTAGTAGAATATACTTAACGTAGTTATATATTAACTTAGTTATATATTAATTAAAAGTATGAATTATTTGGAGGTGAATACTTTATGGATAGAAAAGAAAGCATTCATGTATTAGGAGCTAGAGAAAAAAATCTAAAAAATATTGATATTGAAATACCCAAGAAGAAAATCACTGTATTTACTGGGGTTTCTGGTTCAGGTAAATCATCTTTAGTTTTTGATACTATTGCTGCAGAATCACAAAGGCAGCTAAATGAAACTTATTCTAGCTTTATTAGGCATCGGCTACCACATTATGGACAACCAGATGTAGATTCAATTAAAAATTTATCTGTTGCTATTATAATAAATCAAAAAAGAATTGGTGGAAATTCAAGGTCAACCGTGGGGACTATTACAGATATAGCTTCATTATTAAGGCTTCTTTTTTCACGTATAGGAAAACCCTTTGTTGGATATTCTGATTCTTTATCTTTTAATAATCCTACCGGAATGTGTATGCATTGTGATGGGTTAGGAAAAGTTGATAGCATTAATATTGATAAATTATTAGACAAAAATAAATCTCTTAACGAAGGCGCTATTTTGTTTCCTAGCTTTAAGCCTGGTGGATGGAGATTAAAGAGATATATACATTCAGGATTATTTGATAATGATAAAAAAATAAAAGATTATAATGAAAAAGAATTAGATTTACTTTTAAATAAAACTGATATAAAAATTGAAACAGATGATCCAGAGTGGCCCAAGACATCTTTATACGAGGGTCTTATACCAAGAATTGAGAGAAGCTTTCTAAAAAAAGAAGGTGGAGAAAGGGATAAATATAAAAAAGAAATTAATAAAATTGTTACTAAAGAAATATGTCCTGTGTGTAAAGGTGCAAGATTAAATGAAAAAATATTATCTTGCAAAATTAATGGGAAAAATATTGCGGATTGTACAAAGATGCAAATAAATGATTTAATAATATTTATGAAAGAAATTAAAGAACAATCTGTTCAAACTGTATTAAAAGCCCTAATTAGTCGACTAGAGCATTTAGAGTACATAGGATTGGGATATTTAAGTTTAGACCGTGAAACTTCATCACTTTCTGGTGGTGAATCACAGAGAATTAAAATGGTTAAACAACTAGGAAGTAGTTTAACAGGACTTACTTATATTTTTGATGAACCTAGTATTGGATTACATCCACATGATATTGGTAGAATAAATAAATTATTAAAGATGTTAAGGGATAAAGGAAACACTGTTCTTATTGTTGAGCATGATCCTGATATAATAAAAATTGCAGACTATATTATTGATATGGGACCAAAAGCTGGTACAGAAGGTGGTAACATTGTTTATAAAGGAACTCCAGAAGGATTATTAAAATCTAATACTTTAACAGGTAAGGCTTTGCAGTATAAGCCACATATAAAACTTCATACAAGGAAAGCAAAGGAATGGTTGTCAATTAAAAATGCAAATTTACATAATCTAAAAAATATTAATGTAGATATTCCTAAAGGTGTTATGACTGTAGTAACAGGTGTAGCTGGTTCAGGTAAGAGTACTCTTATTAATGGATTGTTGCCCAAAATTTATCCAGAAACAATTTTTATAGATCAAGGAGCAATACATGCTTCAATACGTTCCAATATTGCCACTTATACAGGTATATTTGATTTTATAAGAAATTTATTTGCTAAAGAAAATAATGTTAAATCCTCTCTTTTTAGTTTTAACTCAGAAGGAGAATGTCCAGAATGCAAAGGGTTAGGTGTTACTTATACTGATTTAGCTTTTATGGATACTGTTATAAGTACATGTGAAGTTTGTGAAGGAAACAGATTTACAGATAAAGTATTAGATTTTAAATTTAGGGGGAAAAATATAAGCCAAGTTTTAAAAATGACTGTTGCTGAGGCAATTGACTTTTTTAAAGAAGATGAAATATATTTAGTGTTGAAAAAGTTAGCTGATGTAGGAATTGATTATATAACTTTAGGACAACCATTAAATACTTTATCAGGAGGAGAATTACAGAGATTAAAATTAGCTGCTCAATTAGATAGTAAAGGTAATATTTATGTATTGGATGAGCCTACAACAGGGCTTCACATATCTGATATAAAAAAGTTAGTAGCTATTATGAATAGGTTAGTTAATCAGGGGAGTACCTTAATTGTAATAGAGCATAATTTAGATGTAATGACTCAAGCTGATTGGATAATTGACCTTGGCCCAGAGGCTGGAGAAAATGGTGGAAGAATTATGTTTGAAGGGGAACCAAAAGATATAATTAACAATGAGAATTCAATTACGGGGAAATACTTAAAAAGATACATTCTTTAAAAGAAAGGGTGAAGATAATGCTTAGACAAGAATTAGAAGAAAATTATATGCCTTTCCAATGTATGATTATTAGCAGCATTAATCGATTTAATCTAGAAGGGGTGTCAACTGCTCAATACTATATATTAGATATATTAGATAAGCAAGGTTCAAAGACAACTAAAGAATTAGCTGAAATAAGAGGAATAACTCAACCGGGCATATCGAAATTAAATAAAAGACTTTTAGAGAAAGGATATATAAAGCAAGAACGACAAGAAACTGATCGTCGCTCTTATAATATTTTTATTACATCTGAAGGTAAAGAGTTTCTTGCAAGATCAGAAAAATTTGGTGAAGAAATAATGAATTTAATAGAAAAAACACTTAGCCAAGATGAATTAAGAATTTTCTCTACATTATGTAAAAAAATTACGGATTCCTATAAAGAAGAGTAATACTAAAATATAAATTGAATACAACAAAGAAAAATAATATCAAAATTTATAAAAAGATACATTTAAACCTTTAAAAATATATTTATATAAACTATATTTTATAATGTTGAGAAAATATTATATTTTTTAGTATAATTAAAAGGTCACAATATATTGATCTGTATTTAGTATAAGCTATAATAATAAGAATGTGTAATATTAGGTTATTATATATTCTTATTATTTTTTTACAACTTAACTACAAAATAGTTTATTTAAGCTATCTACAGTTCAATTTCTTCAGTTTATTTTCAGATCTATTATAAAACTCTAAAAAATATTTAGAATTAGATGTTTTTATTTCAAGTGTTGTTTAATTAAATCAATTATTTATAATGTTGTTCGATAAATAAATACCAATATTTTTTTAGATTTTATACACAAGTTAAGAAATAGCTTATAGAATATAATAATGTTAATAATGTATAATAATAAAGAAAAATAATTATATAGTCTAATTGTAATTGATTGTATAATTAAGTTTTAGAATTACATATGGAACCAAACAATATAAACTTTATAAGATATATACAAAACTAAAGAAGAGGTGTAATTATGTATTTTTTATTATTTATTTTTATTGCACTTACGGTGGGATTTTTTGCTATGCTTCGTAGGGAGCCAAGGACATTATGGATTGGTATAGTATTTCTTTTATGGGTCGGATCTATATTTGCATTTTTGGGTATTTTAGGTGAGACTTATGAAATAAAAATGCTGCTAACTTCTATAATAATTATTATAATAATTATTATGGTAGGATTTCCTTTATACCTTTTATCCTTTATATTTATACTTATTAAAAGTGGGTATAAACTTATAAAAAAAGAGGGTGCTCGTGTAACTAATTTTTTATCTTTATCCTTAGGAATATTTATTATATTATGGATTTGGTTTACACCAAATATTATACGAGGGGTTACAAATCCTATACTTACAGGAATTATAGGATTTATAACTTTCTTAATTAGTTATTTTTTTATGATGATGTTTATTTTTGCAATATCAGCAGCAATTAATACTTATATGCCAAAAAGAAAAAAATATGATTACATTATTGTTTTAGGTAGTGGTTTAATTGGTGATAGAGTTCCCCCTCTATTAGCTAGTCGAATAGACAAGGGGATTGAAATATACAAAAATCAGCTTGAAAAAGGTCATCCATCCAAAATTATATTTACAGGAGCTAAGGGTGCTGATGAGAAAATTTCAGAAGGGCTTGCCATGTGGAAATATGCAAAGGATAAGGAAATTCCAAATGAGCATATGATAATTGAGGATCAGGCAGTAAATACCTATGAGAATCTATCTAATTCAAAGAAACTTTTAGAAGAGGATTATGGCACAAGAGAAAAACAATATAGATGCATTGTAGTAACTAATAATTTTCATCTATTTCGTTCTTTAATATGGGCTAGAATAGTAGGGCTAGAATGTGATGGTGCAGGTTCTAAAACTAAACTATATTTCTCACTTAATGCACTTATTCGTGAATATATAGGAGTTATGTATATTTACAAAAAAATTAATATACTTATTATAAGTTTGGCATTTTTATTTAGTATCTTAATGACTATTATAGATTTTTATTTTGTTAGACCTTTCTTATAATAATTAAATTTTTTAGATATTATAATCATACTGTCAAATTAACTATTTTGGTAGTGTGATTTTTTTATCAGGATACAGTGTAATAAAAATTTACTGGGATAAAAATAAATTGTAAAGAAAAATATAACACCAAGTTTTTACAAAAAAGTATTGAAATATATTAGGTTTTATGATAGTATAATTTTAAAAATTAAATATTATAAAGCCCTTTAAATGATCCTGAGAGATTGTAAGGCATATAAGTAATAAGTCTATACAAATGTCTTGGCTAAGGGTCGAGACATTTTTTGTTTATATATAGATGAAAGGTGGAATTAGGGTGAATTTAAAGGCTGTAATAATGGATGAGGTAAAAATAAAAAGATCTATCACTAGAATCTCTCATGAAATAATAGAGAAAAATAAAGGTGGACAAGATATAGTATTGGTAGGAATAAAAAGAAGAGGAGTACCAATAGCTAAAAGAATTGCAGAGAATATAAAGAACTTTGAAGGTATAGATATTTCTGTAGGGATTTTAGATATATCCCTATATAGAGATGATTTATCTGAGTTATCACAGGATCCAATAGTTAAAAATAATAAATTAGATATAGATATTAAAGATAAAAAAATAATATTAGTAGATGATGTAATTTATACTGGAAGAACTGTAAGAGCAGCTATACAAGCAATATTTGATAATGGAAGACCAGGTAAAATTCAATTAGCTGTCTTAGTAGATAGGGGTCATAGGGAACTTCCAATAAGACCAGATTATGTTGGTAAAAATATACCTACTTCATTAAGCGAAGCTATTTTAGTAGAACTTAATGAAATAGATGGTAATGATTCAGTTAAAATCCTTGTACATCCTTTATATAGATAATATTAAAGGTTAATTGCAGAAAATTTTTATATTATATATAAATTTTGTACAGGGTTTTTATAAAGTTATTTTAAACTTAAAATTCAAGTTTAATTAACAATTATTATATTCATCTCGTTAAAAATTACAATATAATATTTAAATCAAGAGAAATGTTAATAATTGATAAAAAAGGTTAAATAATAGAATAAAGAAAATTAAACTGTGCTATTTTTGTAATGAACATTTTGGAGTTTTTAGAAATATATAGTGATTGTTAAAAAAATGACGAAATCTTGGGTAAAACTATGGTTAAATTTACCACATTGTGGCACAGAGGTTAAATTTGTCTTAAATAATGGAAATAGACCATTTCTAAGTTAGAAATGGTCTATTTTTTTTGTTAAACTATTGTTATAACTGCAATTAATCTTTAAATATTAAATATAAAGGAGGAAGAAGATTGGAAAATAAATTAGCTTATATGAAAGAAAGAGAAGAAGTGTTTACACCTCTTTTAGCTATTGAAGAGGCATCAAGATGTTTGTTGTGTCATGATGCACCCTGTACAAAGGCATGTCCAGCAGGTACAGACCCTGGGAAATTCATACGCTCATTGCGTTTCAGAAATTTTAAGGGGGCTGTAACTACAATTCGTGAAAATAATATACTAGGAGGAGTCTGTGCAAGAGTCTGCCCTACAGATAAATATTGTGAAGGAGCCTGTAGTAGGTGTGGTATAGATAAACCTATTCAAATAGGAAAACTTCAACGTTATTTAACAGATTATGAACAATCAATAGGGATAGAAGCTTTAGAGGCTATAAAGGCAACAAAAGAAAAAGTAGCTATTATAGGTTCAGGTCCAAGTGGACTTGCAGCAGCTGCTGAATTAGCTTTAGAAGGGTATAAGATTACTGTATTTGAAGCCAGAAATCAATTAGGTGGATGGTTAACTTATGGAATACCAGAAGATAGGCTTCCACAATCAGTTGTTGAAAATGAAATCGGATACATAAAAAATTTAGGTGTCCATTTTAGAACTAACTGTAAAGTTGGAAGAGATGTTAATATAGATGATCTTAGAAAAGAAGGTTTTGAAGCATTTTTAGTAGCAGTAGGGATGCAAAAGAGTAAAGATATAGAAATAAAAGGCAATGATTTAGAAGGAGTTATTGCTGGAACAGATTTTTTAGCAGAAGTTAAAACTTCTAAGGGAAAAGTTAAAGTTGGCAGTAAAGTTATAGTTATAGGCGGTGGAGATGTAGCTATGGATTGTGCTGTAACTGCTAAATTGTTAGGAGCAGAGGATGTGAAAATAGTTTATAGAAGAACTATAGAAAAAATGCCAGCTGATAGAAAAGAAATAGCTTATACTCAAGATTTAAATATACCAATATTTACAGGATTAAAACCAGCTGAAATAATTGGACAAGCTGGAAAAGTGGCTAGATTTAAAGCCACAGGAATGTTTGATGATTCAGAATTAAATCTTCCAGTAGATAGGATTATATTTGCTATTGGACAAGAAGCACAAGAAATAAAAGAATTAAAAGAAGCAGTAAAAGAAGTAGCTGCAACAAAGGAAGTAACAACAGTAGAATTTAATGAAAAGGGAACAATTGAAACTATAGATTATAGTACAAATATAGAAGGAATTTTTGCTTCAGGAGATATAATTGAAGGAGATAAAACTGTTGTAAATGCTGTAAAAGAAGGAAAAGAAGCGGCAAAGGCTATAGTAAAATATTTATTAGCTAAGAAAGAAGGTGTAAGATAATGAAAAGAAGAGATCTTTCCATAGAATTTTGTGGAGTAAAATGTGAAAATCCATTTTTCTTATCATCATCACCAGTAGGAAACTGTTATGAAATGTGTGCTAAAGCTTTAGAAACTGGTTGGGGAGGTATAGTATTTAAAACTATAGGTTTCTTTATTGCAAAGGAAGTTTCTCCACGTTTTACGAATTTAGAAAAAGAAGGAACTCCATTTTTAGGATTTAAAAATATGGAGCAAATAGCAGAACACTCACTAGAAGAAAATTTAGAAGCTATGAAAAAACTAAAACAAAATTATCCCAATAAAGTTTTAGTAGCTTCAATCATGGGACAAAATGAAAAAGAATGGGAAGAACTTGCAAGGCTTGTTACAGAAGTGGGAGCAGATATAATAGAATGTAATTTTTCATGTCCACAAATGACCAGTAGCGCTATGGGATCAGATGTGGGACAAAATCCACAGTTAGTTAAAAAATATTGTGAGGCAGTAAGAAGAGGAACTGATATTCCAATATTAGCTAAAATGACTCCAAATATAGGGGATATGAGTGTTCCAGCAATAGCTTCTATAGAAGGTGGAGCAACAGGTATAGCTACAATAAATACAATTAAATGTATTACAGGAGTAGATTTGGATAAATTTATAGGATATCCTATTGTAAACGGAAAGTCATCAATTTCAGGATATTCAGGAAAAGCAGTAAAACCAATAGCTTTAAGATTTATACAACAACTTGTTACAGATGAAAGACTTAAAGATATTCCAATAAGCGGCATCGGTGGAATAGAAACTTGGGAAGATGCTGCGGAATTTATATTATTAGGTTCAAGAAACTTACAAGTAACTACTGCTATAATGCAATATGGATATAGAATAGTAGAAGATATGATAGAAGGTCTTTCATATTATATGGAAGAAAAGGGATTTGAAAAATTAGAAGATATGGTGGGATTAGCAAATAAAAACATAATTCCAGCAGAGGATTTAGATAGAGGATATATTGTGTACCCAAAATTTAATGAAGAAAACTGTGTAGGATGTGGAAGATGCTATATATCTTGCTATGATGGTGGACATCAAGCAATCAAGTGGGATGTTGAAAATAGAAAACCTATATTAGAAAAAGAAAACTGTGTAGGATGTCATTTATGTGCTAATGTGTGTCCAGTACAGTGTATATCAAAAGGAGAAATAGAGTTTAAAAAGGATGAAATAGCTAGGAAGGTAATACTTTAATATAAATAAAATACACAAATGTAAAAACATAGGAACGTAAAAAAATACAGCCAGTACTTTGGAGGTATAACTAATATGAGTTTATTAATGTGTATTTCAATAAGTGTAGGAATTTTGTCTGGACTTTGGGGATGTTTAAGTTCCAATTTTGGACTAATAACTTGGGTAGGTTTTATAGGATGTACAAGTTATTATGCCGCCGGTGGTAAGTTACAAGGATTAAAAAAATCTGTTGTTACTAATATGACTGGAGTTTTATGGGCTATGTTAATTATTATAACATCTAGTTATTTAGGTTTTCCATTAGAAGGAGCTATAATGATAGGAATATTTTACTTTGTAATGTGTGCACAGGCAAGATTTCAATTGTTATCTTTTATACCTGGAACCTTTTGTGGAAGTTGTTCAACCTTTGGTGTTAATGGAAATTGGCAAGGAGTAATTATAGCTTTGCTTTGTGGAGCAATTTTAGGTTATACTTCTGAAATAGGGGGGATTTGGCTTCATAAATTAATAGGAAAAGAAGTACAAGGCAAAAATAAATCTTTAAGCAACTAGAAAAGAATATATAGTAATTAGCTAGAAAATTATTTAATTAAACATTAAGGAAATTTTAATTGTAGTAAATGGCATTAAATATCAACATGATATGAAAATTCAATAATTTTATAAAGAGATTAAAACCCACTAATCATAAGTGGGTTTTAATTTGTAATTCAGGTAGTTTAATATTATTTAAGCAAATATCTAGTATTTATTATAATAAAGAAAGATATGTTACTTTAAAAAATAGGTGAATTTTAAAATCCACTAGATTAAGAATTACTAAACTTTATTTATTCATAGGGTCTATTACGTATGTTTTTTATCTTTGCTATATTAAAATTAAGTCTATCCTTAATAGGATTTTTTATATTAAAATTTTTATGATGAATTCTATTTCAAAGTAAAAATAATGAATTAGAATAGATTAATATATATAATTAATGTAATCTTTAAAATACTTGTATTTAACTTTGGAGATTTTGATATAATTATATGTAAGCTAGATTAAATTTTAAGTTACATTTTAGAAAGGAATTAATAGCTATGGATAGGGTTATTATGCACGTTGATATGGATGCATTTTTTGCATCTGTAGAACAAATGGATAATAAAAAGCTTAAAGGTAAGCCTGTAATAGTAGGGGGAATAGGAGAAAGAGGAGTAGTTTCTACAGCATCTTATGAGGCAAGAAAATATGGTGTGCATTCTGCTATGCCTGTTTTTATGGCTAAGAAGAAATGTCCATTCGGTATATATATACCTGGAAGACATAATAGGTATAGAGAAGTTTCAAATAATATATTTAAAATATTATATAGAGTTACTCCTATCATTGAACCTGTATCTATAGATGAGGCATATTTAGATATTAGCCATATTAAAGAAGAACCTATTAAAGTAGCAAAATATATAAAAAATAGAGTTGAAAATGAAATAGGATTAACTCTATCTGTAGGAATTTCATATAATAAATTTTTAGCCAAACTTGCTTCTGATTGGAATAAACCAGATGGTATAAAAATAATAAATAAAGATATGATTCCAAGAATACTTATGCCGCTTCCTATAAATAAGATTCATGGAATAGGTAAAAAGTCAGTGGAAAAATTACACAATATAGGTGTTTTTACTGTGGCAGATATTCATAAGTTATCTAAGGATTTTTGTATAGAGTACTTTGGAAAATTTGGAGTAGAAATATATGACAGAATAAGAGGAATAGATTATAGAGAAGTAAAAGTCAGTAGAGAAAGAAAATCTATAGGTAAGGAGATAACCCTTAAAAAGGATATAATAAATAAAGAGGAAATGAAAAAATATCTTTTGGACTTTTCAAATAAAATATCTACTAATTTATATAAAAGAAATAGTGCCGGAAAAACTGTTACCGTAAAAATAAAAACTTCTAATTTTAAAACTCATACAAGGAGTAAAACAGTAAATGATTATACAAGGGATAAAGATGAAATTTATAGTATAGCCTGTGATATATTAGATAATATAAATTTTAAAGAACCTATAAGACTTATAGGTCTTACTGTATCAAATCTAGGAGAAAATAAAATTAAGCAACTAACCTTTAATATTTATTAAGTTAAATAAAGTTCCTTAAATATGATTAAAAATCAATATTAATTTTAAATTTATACGAAACTGTAAATAATTTATAAATAATACAAAACATATTATAAAGATAAATAGTTTTATACTCTATGGATAGGATATGAAGTAACCAGCCATAGAGTATAAAATTATTTTAAAGTCTTATTAATTTTATCAACATAATGTTTAACTTGTTTATCTTCTAATGGAGCTCCTTTGTACCAAGACTTTTTTAGTTTATCATTACTATTAAAATATTTAGCCTTCATTATAATTTCAGGTCTATATTCAAAATGTAGTGTATCAAAATGGTTCCATTTTCCGCCCCATATAAAATTATTTTTTTCAAAGGTCTCTACAATTTCTTTTGGATAGGAAGCTATTCTTTTTTCTCCTTCACTTTCAGTAGCCCATTTCCAATAATCTCTATTATCCCTTACTAAATCAATAGCAATTCCAAAAGCATGAGGACTTAAAAGATTTGTCCCTGCAATATGTCTATAGTTAAAGGTTCCATTAAGAGGGGATATATAAGAATTTAATTTGCTATTACTTTTTGAAATACTACTAAGTTCGTCTAAAGTATTTTTTAAGCTTTCTGCACCTTTACTGTTATTATTAAATTGAACTGTTCCATAAGCTGTATTAATGGTTTTTAAGTTTTTTTGAATTTTGCTAGAATTATTTCCATAAACATCTTCTAACAAAGAGTATACTCTAAATCTACCGGGATCAAAATCTTTATCCATTACTTTACCTGTTATATTCAAAGGATAAATTTGTTCCATCATATCCTGGATATCTGAATTATATATTTTTTCTTCAAAATTTTTTTCTTTTTTATCATCATAAAGAATCTTTTTGCCAGATTCCATTACTATATACACTTTATCATTTTCACATTCAATATCTTTTATATATTCACCATAAGCCATCATTAAACATAATATATCCTGTTTCATAATTACATTATATGACTCTTCATCTTTAGTATTACTTTTTATATTTGAAGCTTTAACTACATAAGTATTACTACAAAAAATAAAAAATAATATATTAAAAAAAATGATTTTTTTAAATAATTTTTTTATTTCAAATCACCTCTTTTTAAAAATGTACTCTAACTAACCAAAACTTTATTCCCTTATCATTCCAACCTAAATCCCAAGGAACTTTATTTCTATCTGTATTATGACAACTTACTAAAGAGTAACCTTTGGAGTCTGCTCCAGTTACTACAGATATATGAGTTATATCTCCTTTTTTTTCATAGGCTACAAAATCTCCAGGTAAAAGATTGTAAGAAGCTTTATATACTTTTTCATAATCTCCATGAGCAATTACAGAAGCTCTACCACTATGAATCATATAATCTTTAAATCCATCTGCATTTATCCAAGCTCTAGTAGCTCCCTTAGAATCGTAGTTCCAGGCAGAGTTTTTTCTAAATTTTCCTCCCTCAAATAAAATTTGAGATGCAAAATTTGCACAATCTCCTCCTTGAGGGTTATAATTTCTATATTTTTTATTATATTTATATCCATATTTTCCATTACTAGCAGTTCCACAATATTTATCCGCATATTCTATAGAATTTAATCTTCTTTCATCTAAATCAGAAAAGTCTTTGGAACTATTGCTTAATATATATTCCCTTATATCATCTGGTTTTTTTAGATTATTTATATTAAGAGAATCTGCAAAGGGATCTTTATACCATTCCTTTGTAATCACCCATTCATCTTCTTGTTTAGCGAGATTAACTAAATGATTTGTACCTATGGTAGAGGTATTTACTTTTTCAGGGTCATTTTCATAAATATATTTATACTCAGTAGAACATAATAAATTAATTGAATATTTATCCTTATTTTCTTTTATATTTCTAATAACAACCTTAGGTTTTATATCAATAAATTTAACCCCTTGCTTTTTTTCCCAGTTATGAAGATATTTTATCTTTTTTTTCTCATGTTCATAGGCCCATACACCATATTTAGTATCAGTGTCATAAATAGATTCAATAAATTCTAAGTCTCCTTTTAACAATGCTTTATTTCTATTTTCAAAAATATCATCTATTAATTTAGTAATTTCAGTATTATGAATATTATCATTAGCTTTATAAACTAAAACATTTTTCCATTGAAATAATGATATAAAAGAAATTGATAAAATTATTACTATAATAAAGTTAACTATAATTTTATTAGTTTTATTTCTTTGAAAAAATCCCATAATCTTTATCTCCTTTATCTGGTATTATAAAGCATTTTCCCAAGTTTATTTTATAATTTAAGTCTATAATATTATGGTTTAAAATCTATTAAAATAAACATTTTAATTTTTCATAATTATATAAAAAAAGGATTAATTTCAAAATTTATAAAAAATAAAATACAAAAAATACTATCTAAAAATTAAATACATTTTGAGATAGCATTTTATCTAGTAAATATATGGTTTAGCTTATGTAATTTAGTGTTTATATTTAAGAATAAGAAAGATATAATTATTATTTATAACATAACTTTATAGTAAACTTAGCACCTTTCCATTCACTTTCACTAGCTATTATTTGACCATTGTGTTTATGGGTAATAATATCATAGGCTAAGGATAATCCTAGACCGGTTCCTAGTCCAAAGGGTTTTGTTGTGAAAAAAGGTTCAAATAGCTTTGGTGCAATTTCATCAGAAAATCCCATACCATTATCGGATATTTCGCAAACTAAAAAATTGTCTTCACTATAGGTTTCTATTTTTAAGATATTAGTATTAATTTCTTTATTTCCACCTAAAAATTCTATTTTTTTATTCATTTCATAGATAGCATTTTTAAGTATATTCATAATAACTTGACTAATTTCTATTTTATTACATAGTATAGAAGGTAAGTTTTCTGAAAGATTTAAATGGATTTTATCAAAAATCATCATATCAAAACTTAATATATCTAATACATAATTTATTATTTCATTAAAATCTTCTTTACTTAAACCTATTGGCTTTGATAGTTCTTTGCTTTGACTAAGTTTAAACATTTCTTCTTGCTGAATAAGTTGAGCTTTTAAGCTGTGAATGTTTTTTTCATTTTTTATTAGCTCTTTAGCAGCATATTCAAGTTCTTTTTCATGGTCTAATCTTGCCAAAGCTCCAGAAAGCATTTCCGAAATTAGTTTTAATAAAAATTGAGTATCTTCATTCCAACTTTTATTTTGAAAGTTATTGTCTAATCCTACATATCCTACTAAATTATCTTTGTAGCATATAGGTAAAACAATAAGAGATTTTATTCCTTGTTCTGAAAGAATTTCTTTTTCTATCTCTGCAGTCATCTTTTCTACATTTTCAATAATAATAATTTTATTATTTTTTAATTCATTCATCCACCAAGGAAATAATGAAGTTTTTAAATCTTGAAGATTATTTTTTTCAGAGCTAATTCCTTTAGCGCACCATTCATAAACATTATCCATATACTCTAAATTATTTCTGAATAAAAATATGTAAGCTCTACAGGAATTCGTTTTTTTACCCAGTTCTTCTAAACATTCCTCAATTAAATATTCTTTACGCAAGTTAATATTTACAAGTTTAGATGAAATATTTGAAAGTATTTCTATGAAAATTTTAGATTTTTCACAACAGTCATCATTAGATTTCCACTTGATTTTCCTATTTTCTTTCATAGCTAAATTCTCCTTTATATTGATTTAAGATAATATATAGTAAATTTCTTTATTAGGTTTTTAAAGTTATTAATAAAGCATTTTATATTGTTAATAATTTTAAGAAAAACTATTTCTTTTAGATTGTTGAAAATATTAAGTTTTTATAGTTACAAAACTTAGGTAATTAATAAATTATATATCGGCTAATTCATCTAAATCCTTTAAAGAACAATTTCCATAATTTAAACATAATTTGATTTTTTATTTATAAAGAATTTATAAAAAGCTAAAAAGAAATTATAAAATTTATAATTTGTGGAAAACTCTATAATAAAAAATATACAATATATAGTGAAAAAATAAGATCTTTATACAATATGTAGAGTTTATCTTATTAAACAATGGTTCTATGATATTGATTTTGAAGATAATTACTTATATAATTTATTTAACAATGGTTATTTTATAATATATTCTATTGATTAAATAAATTTTTAGAAAGTAAGGTTTGAATAATGAATATTAAAATAAAAAAGAGAAATGGACAATATGAACCACTACAAGTAGAAAAAACGAAGAAAATGGTTAAGTTAGCCTGTGAGGGCATAGAAGGCTGTGATCCTCTTGAATTAGAATTGGATTCTAGAATTCAATTTAGAGATGGTATGACTACTAAGGAAATTCAAAGAACTTTGATACAAACTGCTATCGAAAAGGTTATTCAAAATAGTAAAGATAACAATGGAAATAATATAAAAAAAACTAATGCTAATTGGCAGTATGTTGCTGCAAGGCTTTTATGCTTTGATTTATATAAGGAAGCTAAAATCAGCCGACACTATAATAGCTTTGGTTATGGTGATTATTATGAATTAGTAAAAAAGATAGTTAAAATGAAACTTTATGGAGAATATTTAATTGAAAATTATTCTGATGAAGATATCAAGGAATTATCAAAGTACATAGTGCCAGAAAGAGATGAACTATTTAATTATGAAGGATTAAAACTATTAAATGATAGATATTTAATTAAAGGACATAATGGAGAAGTATTAGAGCTACCTCAAGAACGTTTTATGACTATAGCTATGCATTTAGCTATTCCTGAGGGAGATAAAAAGGTTTTTTATGCAAAAAAGTTTTATGATCTTTTAAGTGAGCTAAAGGTTACAGTGGCAACTCCTACATTAGGAAATGCAGGTACTCCTTTTTATCAGTTAAGTAGCTGTTTTATTTCCACTGTAGGGGATAATTTATGGTCAATTTATGATGTTAATCAAAAGTTTGCGCAGGTTTCAAAACATGGTGGAGCACTAGGCATTTATATGGGAAAAATAAGAGCTTTAAATAGTGAAATAAGAGGACATAAAAATGCATCTGGTGGAGTTGTACCTTGGATAAGACTTTATAATGATACAGCTGTAGCTGTAGATCAGCTTGGCAAGAGAAAGGGAGGAGCATCTATAACTTTAGATATATGGCATAAAGATATATTTGATTTTTTAGACCTGAAAACTAATAATGGAGATGATAGAAGAAAGGCTCATGATATTTTCCCTTCTGTAAGTATCCCAGATTTATTTATGGAAAGATTAGAGAAAAGAGAACAGTGGTCCTTATTTGATCCTTATATGGTAGAGAAGATAATGGATTATAAGCTTGAGGATTATTTTGATGATGTGGATTGTAAAGAATTTACAAAAAGGTATTTAGAATGTGAAAAAAACATTAATATCCCAAGGAATACAGTACCAGCCCTTGACATCATGAAAAAATTAATGAAAAGTGCAGTAGAAACAGGAACTCCTTTTATTTTCTTTAGGGATACTGTAAATATAGCAAATCCTAATAAGCACAAAGGTATGATATATTCATCCAATCTTTGTCATGAAATAGCTCAAAATATGAGTGAAAGTGAACTTGTAGAAGAAGAAATAATTGATGAAAATGGTTATTCAGAGGTTGTTCAAAGAATTAAGGCTGGAGATATGGTAACCTGTAAC
This sequence comes from Clostridium sp. CTA-1, assembly GCF_054768215.1. Lineage (NCBI taxonomy): Bacteria > Bacillati > Bacillota > Clostridia > Eubacteriales > Clostridiaceae > Clostridium > Clostridium sp. CTA-1. The sequence goes on along the minus strand of NZ_BAAAAP010000017.1, from coordinate 16,277 downwards.
CTTAACTCAATAAACCTTAGCAAAGTAGAAAAAGAGGATTTTAGTAAGTGTATCCCTCTTCAAATAAGGATGCTAGATAATGTTATATCTCTTAATAAGCTTCCTGTTAAAGAGGCCAGAGTTACCAGTGACAAATATAGAGCTATTGGTTTAGGGACAAGTGGATATCATCACTTCCTTGCGAATAACAAGATAAGATGGGAAAGTGATGCGCATATTAAAGTAGCAGATGAAATCTATGAAGAAATAGCCTATACGTCTATAAAGGCTTCTATGGAATTAGCTAAGGAGAAGGGCAGTTATCCAGCCTTTAAAGGTTCAGAGTGGGAAACAGGGAAGTATTTTGAAAGAAGAGGTTATAATTCTGAAAGATGGCAACAACTTCAAAGTGATATCAAAAAATATGGTATGAGAAATGGTTACATTACAGCTATTGCCCCTACAGGTAGTACTTCTAATATAGCTAATACAACTGCAGGAATAGATCCTGTATTTAAGAAGTTTTTTATGGAAGAAAAGAAGGGTAGCTTTACACCAAAAACAGCACCAGATTTAAATGAAGAAAATTTTTGGTATTACAAAGAAGCTCATACTATAGACCAGCAATGGAGTATTAAGGCTTGTGCTGCGAGACAAAAACATATAGATCAGGCTCAATCTTTTAATTTATATATAACTCCAGAGATAAAAGCTAAAGAAATTCTTAATATGTATATGGAATCTTGGAAACAAGGAGTTAAAACCATATATTATGTAAGAAATAAATCTTTAGAAATGGATGAATGTACAAGTTGCTCAAGTTAACTGAATACCTAAGATTATAAATATAAAAATATTATAATCTTGTAGTAGATAAGGTCATAGTATTAAAGTATATATTTAATATGATAACTATACACGTATGTAGAATGATTTATTAGTTAGAAAATTGTTAAATATACTTTTAAAATAATAACCATACTTACAAAATAGATAGTAAAGAAAGGAGCTCTATATTTAATGCTTAAAAAAATGATATTTAACGAAAAGGGTCAACGGGGAACGGAATCAATGATAAATGGAAACACTACTAACTTAAGAGAATGGAATAGAATAAAATATAGTTGGGCCAGCGATTTTTATAGAACAATGCTTAATAATTTTTGGATACCAGAGGAAATTTCTTTAAATGAGGATGTAAAACAATTTCCGTACTTAACAGACGGAGAGAGAAATGCCTTTGATAAGATTATTTCTTTTTTAAATTTCCTTGATTCCGTGCAAAGTGAAAATCTTCCTAATATATCAAGATATATAACTGCTGCAGAAGTTTCTTCTCTTTTAAATATTCAAACCTTTCAAGAAGAAATACATGCACAAAGTTATTCATACATACTTGATACAGTTACAAATCCAATTACTAGAGATAAAATATATGATCAATGGAGAGAAGATGAACAGCTTTTAGAAAGAAATAAATTTATAGCAGGTATTTATGAAAAGTTTAATAAAGAACCTGAAATTTATAATTTTTTAAGAGTAATAATGGCAAACTATATATTAGAGGGAATATACTTTTATTCTGGTTTTAGTTTCTTTTATACCTTAGCAAGACAAGGGAAAATGACTGCCACTAGTACAATTTTTAAATATATAAATAGAGATGAAGTTACTCACCTTGTGCTTTTTCAAAATATTATTAAAGAACTAAAAAGTGAAAATCCAAATATTTTTACAGAAGAATTAGAAGAAGAATTTAGAGAAATGATGATAATGGGTGTAGAGCATGAAATAAAATGGGGACAGTATGTTACTAATAATGAAATCTTAGGCCTTAATGATGAATTAATAGATAAATATATTAAATATCTTTCTAATCTAAGATTAACAGCTATAGGTTTGAAGCCTCTATATCCAGAAATCAATAAACATCCTATGGAGTGGATTGATAGTTTTTCAAAATTAAATAGTACAAAGACCGACTTCTTTGAAGCAAAGGTTACAAACTATACAAAAGCAGCGGCCTTTGATTTTGATGATCTTGATTAATTAAATCAATAATTATAAATGAAGTTATAAAAATAGCCTAACAAAGTTTTAAAATACATTTTGTTAGGCTATTATTTATAATATTTATAAATAATTATTGTCTTTAGATGGAGTTTTTAATTTTAACTGAAGGTTAAAATGGGTTAGATAGGTACTTATTATTCTTACTTTAAAAATCACATCTAGGCAATCTATGATTTTGTAAAATTTGTTTTTATATATTAAATAAGACTATTAGGGATGATAGCAATGAAATATGTATTTTAAGGTTTATTTAAGGTACAAGTGATAATTAGTTAAGATTAGCTTTATATAATGGTATCATATTAATGATTTAGGAGGATAATTATGAAAGAAAAAGGACTTACAGGATTTCAGTTAAAGCTAATAGGATTATTTTTAATGATATTTGATCATATTCATGAAATGTTTGGATTCACAAACAGCATACCTGTAGCATTTAATTGGGTAGGAAGAATAGTAGCACCTATATTTATATTTATGACAGTACAAGGATTTATTCATACAAGAAATAGAAAAAAATATGCAACAAGACTTTATATAGGATCAGTACTTATGAGTTTGGGAAATTCCTTTATACCAAAATACTTTGAAAGAACAGATAGTTTTGGATTGATGAATAATATATTTACTACACTTTTTGTAATTGTTATGTACCTATCTATTATAGAGTATTTAGGAAAAGCTATAAAGGAAAAGAAAGTTTTAGGCATTATTAAAGGAATATGCTTGTTTATACTACCTATAGTTATAGGATTTGTAATGATTATGAATATTACAGCACCAGGCATGATGTATGCTATGTTTTTAATTCCTACTCCATTACTTGTAGAAGGTGGACCTGTATTTATATTACTTGGAATAATAATGTACTTATTTAAAGAAAAAAAGAACATGCTTATAATAGTATATTCAGCTTTGAGTATTATTATTATGTTAACAGGTGGAGATATTACTATACAAGGACTTTTATTTAAAAATTATCAATGGATGATGATATTCGCAGCACCTTTATTCTATTTATACAATGGTAAAAAGGGAAAGGGCATGAAATATTTATTCTATGTATTTTATCCAGCACATATCTATATATTTTATATAATTTCTGTGTATATGATGAAAAGATAAAATTTAATTCACATAGATATTTTGTATCAATTTTAATTGAATTAATTTAAGAACTAATTATAATATTCTTTATTTTAAAAGGGAAAGCCATGAAATTAAGGTTAATAACTTAATTTCATGGCTTTTATTTATTATATAGTAATTTATAAAATTTCTGATTTGTGAGGGACTCTATAATATTTTAAAATTTACAAAAAAAGATAGTATTTAAAAGGAAGATGCAGTTTAACATTAAGTATGTTTAAAAGTCTATTTGAAAAAGCTTAGTACCTTCAAAAAAATATATATTTAATTTTTTATATAATTTAATTTTAAATTTACATAAAAAATAAGCTTAAAATTTGTTTTAAAAGAATTTATTGCTATACTTTTGTTAAAAAATAGACGAAAAATTAAAAAAAATATTTAAATTTTGTATTTTCTGATATATAATGAAAATAGCAAAAAATAATGGTATAAAATCTAGTGGAAAAGGGGAGGAAACAAGATTTCTACCAATATAAAGGGGGAAAATAAATGAAGGTTAAAAACATTGTCCAAAAGAGTATTTTTGCTAAGATGATGTTGTATATTCTTACAGCAGTATTTGTTGTATTTTTAGCTTCTGGTATTTTTTTAGAGCTAAAGACCAAGGATATTGTGACTAAGATGAATTATGAGCATCTTCTAACGGAAGCAAAGGCAGCTTCTAATCAAAACAATGAATTTTTTAAAAAGAATGAAGTTTTAGTAAGACAAATGGCTACAAATCAGGATATTATAAAATTAATGAAGGGTGTAAAGACTAGGGATAAAGTTCGAAGCCATCCAGATTATAAAGATGTAATAAACTCTCTACAGCAAATAAAAAAAATGGATAAAAATCTTGCTACAGTATGGATTGGTCTACAAGATGCTAGTTATTTAGTTACCCAAGAGCAGTGGGACTCTCCAACAGATTGGATTATTAAGGAAAAACCTTGGTATAAAGAAGCCTTAAAATTAAAACCTGGGGAAGTGCTTTACACAGAACCTTATGTAGATTCTGTAACAGGAAAGATGGTGATTAGTGTTATACAGGTAGTATATGATGAAAAAGGAACTAGTTTAGGCGTAGTGGCTATAGATGTACTACTTGATGAATTGCCTAGTATTATGGAAAAGTATAAGATCGGTAAAAGTGGATTTGTATTCTTAATAAGTAAAAAAGGGGAACTAGTGTATCATCCTGTAAAAGAAATGATTTTGAAAAATAATATGACAAAAGAAAAAGGAGAAATGGGAGACATAGGAAGAAATATGGTTGCACAAAAGCAGGGTACAGGAATGTATTCTTATAAAAATAACCATAAATATGTAGGTTATTATCCTATATCATCTAATGGATGGTCTGTTGCAGCGGTAATAGATCAAAGTGAATTTAATGAAAAAGTTTCTATGGTAAGAAAATTACTTATTATCTCCTATGCACTAGGAGGAATTATTATTGCAGCGCTAATTTTCCTAGTAGGAAAAGCTATAGTAAAACCTATTAAAAGTCTTGAAGGATATGGACAGAAAATGGCAGACCTAGATTTTACAGAGGATATATCAAAGGAACTAGTGGAAAAGGAAGATGAAATAGGACTATTAGCAAAGGCTTTTGAAAATATTTCTGTAAATTTAAGAGATTTTGCTAGAAAAACTTTAGAAAGTGCAGAGCAGGTAGCAGCTTCCTCAGAGGAGCTTACTTCTACTAGTCAACAAACTGCAGAAGCAGCAAATGAAATTACTAAAACTATAGAGGAAATGGCTAACTCTGCAGAGGATCAGGCAAGGCAAACAGAGAGTGGCGCTATGAATGTAAATGTTCTTGGAGAGACAATTTCAAAAAATCAACAGATGATGGGGAGCTTAAATAAGGCTATAGAAAAAGTAGATATTTTGAAAAATGAAGGGGTAACTACTTTAAAAGAATTAGTAGAAAAGACTATGGATAGCGAAAAGATATCGAAGGAAGTATATAAAGTAATTATTGATAGCAATAAGAGTGCAGAAAAAATTGAAAATGCTAGTGAAATGATAAAAAGTATAGCATCTCAGACTAATCTTTTAGCTTTAAATGCAGCTATTGAGGCCGCTAGAGCAGGAGAATCAGGTAAAGGTTTTGCTGTGGTAGCGGATGAAATAAGAAAATTAGCAGAGCAATCTAATGCTTTCACCGATGAAATTGCTTTGGTAATTAATGAATTAGCGGTCCAGACAGAAAAAGCAGTTGAGAGTATGGAAATAGTTAGTGACAATACCAAAGAACAAACTAAGAGTGTAGAAAATACAAATAAAAAATTTGAAGGTATTTCTATAGCTATTGATGAAATGCAGAAAGTAGTACAAACATTAAATGAATCAGGAAAAGATATGGAAAGCAAGAAGAATGAGATAATTGGAGTAATTGATAATTTATCTGCTATTTCCCAGGAAAATGCTGCGGGGACAGAAGAAACAGTGGCTGCAGTAGAAGAACAAACTGCTTCTATTTCAGAACTAGCTAATGCAAGTGAGTCTTTAGCTAAGTTAGCAGAGGATATGCAGGTGAGTATTTCTAGATTTAAATATTAGATACTTCTAAATTAAGTATTATATAGGCTGAATGGTATTTAAGATAAATATTGTTCAGCCTATTTTTATACAATACATAATATGAAGAAATTAATAAAATATGGTAAAATAATACATGAGAAGCAACTAAATGAAAAAATTATTTTGCTGTTATGTCTAACTGTACTAGTGTTGGTAGGTTGTGGAACTAAAAGTACAGTAAATATCAAAAATTATAACAAGTTAAAATATAGAATGAATTATAATGAAGTTAAGAAAATTCTAGGAGAAGGTCAAAAAAGGTAGTAAAAATCATAAAAACTTCAAGCATTCTATTTTTTGTAGGGAGTTTTTTATATTTAAAAATCACTAACAAATGGAATTACTTCTATAAATTTTATGTGTTTTAACACTTATTAAGTTTAACATTCATATATTTGTTAGTGTAGTTAATTAATATTTATATAAATATATAATTTTTATCTAGCTAGTAAACATGATATAATAATAAAACATTGAAAAATTAATTATTATGGTATAATATAAACATAATTTTAATAAATAATAAAGTGAAGCTTAGTTTAGAATAAGCTTTTATTTATTGGAAATTTAACTAAAGAAAATTAATGCCTTTACAAATATTACTTTTATATTATAAAATAGAAAGTATTAGAATTGTAAAGTGTATAGCAAATATAGTGAATTTTAGATTTGCAGATAAATTATAGGAGAGTGATAAATTGAATAAAAAAGTTTTATCTTTTATTATAATGTTAACCCTAATTTTAAGTACAAGTACTAGCAGTGTATTGGCCGCACCAGATACTAAAGAGTCAGGGGATTTAAAAGAAACTAGAGAGCAAAAGAAACAAATCCAGCAAAGAGTTGAAAAAATGGACAGTGAAATTGATAGTGTAATAAATGAAATTGATAAAAATAAGCAACTTATGAATAAAATTAATAATGATGTTAAAGATGCAGAGAAAAAATTAACTCAGGTAAAAAACAACGTAAAAGCCAAAGAAGAACTATTTGGGAAAAGAGTAAGGGCTATGTATATAAGTGGTGGAGATAGCTACCTAGATATACTTTTCGCCTCAGAAAGTTTAAGTGATTTTATGTCAAGGATAGATACAGTTTCAAAAATAATGAAATTTGATAAAAATGTTGTTATTAAGTTAAAGGAAGAAAAAGAAGCTATAGTAAAGGAAAAAGAAAACTTAGACCAAGAGAAAAATAAATTAGTATCCTTAAAGAAGAGCAATGAAGTTACTTTATTGAGGCTTAATAAGAGTGTAGAAGAAGAAAAGAAAGCTCTTAGTAACGTAAAAGAAAAAGAAAATCAAATAGTAGCTAGTGAAGCTGCAAAGGCTAAAGAAGCTCAAGAGAATAGTAAACGAGCTAAAGAAGCTGAAGAGAATAGTAAGCAAGCTAAAGAGGTTGCATCTAATAATAGCAACAGTTCAAATGGGGAAACTTTATCTCGAGGAGAATCAAACTCTACGTCCTATTCGAAAGTAATGGTAATGGAAGCAACTGCATATGCAGGAGATGGCATAACTGCTTCAGGAAACGGAACAAGTAGAAATCCTAATGGATATAGTACCATAGCTGTAGATCCTAGAGTAATAAGTATAGGAACTAGAGTGTATGTGGAAGGTTATGGATATGCTATTGCCCATGATACTGGTGGTGCTATTAAAGGTAATAGAATAGATTTATTTATGAATTCAGAGGCTGAATGTAATAGTTGGGGAAGAAGAACTGTAAAAGTTTATGTAATAGGATAGTAAGTATTTATTTTAGAAATAAATAAAAATTATTTTATATGTAGTAATAAATAGTGGCAATTAATTTATGTAGAATAATATTGTTTAAAAATTAAATTTTAATGTGAAAATATTTAACTTTATAATAATATACCCTGTAGAATAGATGAGTAAAAAGGAATCTATTTTATAGGGTATATTTTATTTTATAGGAATTTATAAAATTTTTTAAGTATTAAAAGTTATTTGTAGTATAAGATTATATTAAAGTAAGTTTAATAATTCTAAAAATATATTAATATAATTTTTATAAAACAAAAATTAGCTTAAAAAAATTATATAAAACATGTATAATTATTATATAACATAATATTATAAGGATTAGGGAGAACCATATATGAACAGACTACTTAGGACGATTATAGAAAATAATAGAAAGTGGATAGGGGAAGGAAAGGTTGCTTCATATATTCCCGAACTTTCTAAAATGAATAAAAACTTATTAGGCATTTCTGTATGTACCTTAGGGGGAGAGGAATATTGGGAAGGAGATGCTGAAGTCAAATTTACAATTCAAAGTATATCAAAAATAGTAACCTTAATGTTAGCTATAATAGACAATGGAGAGGATTATGTTTTTTCAAAGGTAGGAATGGAACCTACAGAAACAGCTTTTAATTCTATAGTAAATTTAGAAGCAAAAGAATCTCAGAAACCTATAAATCCAATGATAAATGCCGGTGCTATAGTTGTAGCTTCTATGGTAGCTGGAAAAGATTCTGATGAAAAGGTTGAAAGAATTTTAAAGTTTACTAGAAAAATAAGTGGTAACAATAACATTGATATAAATCTAAATGTATATGAGTCTGAAAAAGAAACGGGACACAGAAACAGAGCACTTGCTTACTTTATGAAAAGTACAGGAGCCCTTGAGGGGAATGTAGAAGAAGTTTTAGATGTATATTTTAAACAATGTTCCATAGAAATTACTTGTAAAGATTTAGCTAGAATAGGAGTTATGTTGGCCAATGATGGTGTATCTCCTTATACTGGTGATAGAATAGTTCCAAGGTATGTGGCTAGAATTGTAAAAACTATAATGGTGACCTGTGGTATGTACGATGCATCAGGAAATTTTGCTGTACATATTGGAATACCTGCTAAAAGTGGAGTTGGAGGAGGCATACTTGCCTGTGCTCCAAGAAGAATGGGTATAGGAGTTCTAGGTACAGCTTTAGATGAAAAAGGTAATAGTATAGCTGGAATTAAGATATTAGAAGAGCTTTCAAAGCAATTAGATTTAAGTATTTTTTAAAAGAGAAGAATATTTAAATTTGAAATAATACTAGATAAAAAATAATAAAATATTTATTAGGCTTAAAAAATTTTACAATAAAGTAAGGGGATTTTAAAATTTTATTTAGGAGGCAATAAGTGGCATACAATATTGTAGATTTAATAGATAGAGCTATAGATACAGGGAATAAGGTTATTGAAATATATATTGATATGAATAAAGAATATGATGATATTAATTCTTTCAAAATATTTTCCAAGATATTTATGAAATATGAAAAGGAAAAGATAGATTATTATCATTCATTAAAAATCAGGCTAAATAAAGAAAAAATAAAAGAAATAGATTTATATATATATGATAAGATATCTTCTTTAATTGCTCAGTTTAATAATAAAATCTCAACAAATTGTTATAAAGATAAAACCATAAAAGAATTTATAGAATGTGTATTAAATATGAATAAGGATATAAGAGCACTATTTATAGATATAAGAGGTAGAATGATACAAAAAAATGGAGATGGGGATAGTTATGAATATAAAATATTAACGGATATTATAAAAATGGAAGAAAAATATATAAAGGATCTAGAAAGAGTATATAAAAAATAAGGGGTTTATCATTAAATATAAATTTATTTAGTGATAAATCCCTTTAATCTTACTATGTAGAAATTTATAAAATTTCTCATTTATAGATTCTTATACAATATTTTGAATTTCATTATCTTATGGCATTTTTAGGACAAATATTTATACATTTTCCACATTGGATACAATCAGGATGCTCAATTGGATTTCCTTTATAATCATAAGGAACTATACCCATAGGGCAAGTTGTTTTGCAAAGTTTACAAGAAATACAACTTGAAGATACAGTTAATTTTTTTCTATCCTCTTTAAAATAAGATATTAGAGATGCAATACTTCCCATAGGACAAAAGTTACACCACGTTCTATTATTATAGAAAAAACTTAATATAATACCTATAAAGGTTGTAACTACAATCATTCTATAAAAAACCATACCTATACCTACAGCATTTCCCCAGTTTTTATATATTCCACTTCCAAACATATAAAACATAAATATAATAACAGATGTTCTGAAAAGTTTAGATTTAAGAAATTTAGGAACCTTATTTTTTCTACTAAAATTAATTAGAACATTGTCAAAGAAACTACCTCTTGGACATATATTTCCACACCAAAACCTTCCTTTACCTAAAATGGCTAAGAAAATAGGACCTAGCATACAAATAATAGCTGTCAAAGCTATTGTAGGATTAAACATACCTGCTATTATAAAAAATATAAGAATAATATAACTATATTTTTTCAAAAAACTAAAAAAAGAAAATTTCATTTAATCACCTCATAAAAAATAATAATATACCCATATGGGGTATGCAAAGATTTTAATATATTACAAAAACTATGTCAATAGAATATATTAGAAAAACACTCTAAATATAACAAAATATAAGCTTAAACTTAGTTTTATTTTTCAACTGAGTAGCATTTCATATTAAATCAGTACTTTTTAAGGAATTTACATCAAGTTTTAACTCTGTGTAAGAATCATAGAGTTTAGTTCTCTATTTAAAGGAAATGATATCTTTTTGCTTCGGTGAGTAAGGAAATTACATAACTCTAGTTATTATTAAAATTGGTTTGGTACTTAAGATTAGGTTTCTTTGATTAATAGAGAGTAGTATAATTTTTAGATAATTAATAGATAAAAAAATAACATAATTTATTGATTATATTGTTGAATTTTAATAATTTAATATAAAATATAAACAATAAATAATACAAGTTAAACAATAGACTTTTCCTATAACATATTAAAATTTCATATGATATATAACTTTTTAATAAATAATAAGTTTTTTTAAACAAGAGTAAACTGTTGATATATATGATGAATAAGAGGATTGCTTTTTTGCTATTTTAATCATATTTTATTGCAAATTGTTTTAAATAATATGCTAAACATAATTAATATAATATTATTTAGATAATATGTTGAAATTATACTTATAGTATGTTAATGTAATAACAAGGATATTGTTAATAATATAACAAATAGCTTTCATCTAAATTTCAATATTATTATATAAAGAGGTGTATATAAGATGGAAAAATTAAAAGTTTTAGTTCCAGTGGATTCATCTGAAAGAAGCAATTATTCTTTAAATTTATTAAAAAATATGTTTGATAAAAAACAGGTGGAAGTTACTTTAATAAATGTTAAAGAAGTTCAAGTAAATAATATTTTTTTAATTCAACAACAAATTAACAAACTTAAAAGTAAAAGTGAAAAGGTTATGGAGGAAGCAAAACAAAAGATTAAAAATATTGGATATGAATATGAAATGTATTCATGTTTTGGGATACCAGCGGATAAAATAGTAGAAAAAGCAGAAAAAGATAATTTTGATATGATAGTTATGGCTAAATCTAATAGAAAAGGCTTAGAAAAAATGAAGGGTTCTGTGACTACCAAAGTAGTTAAAACTTCTGAAGTGCCAGTAATTGTTGTTTAAAATAAATTAAGCGCTTATTTTTTAAACTATTAAAATAAAAACATTATGAAATTAGTTTTAAACTAATTTCATAATGTTTTTTAATTTAAAACAAAATTTTAAATTAAAACCTATATATTAAAAATATGATAATTAATTCGATATTATATGTATAAATTACTAGGAAAATAATTTATATATAATTAGGAGGTGGGATATGAAACTCAGAAAAAAACTTGTACTGTCTTTTTCAATAATACTTTTTTTATTTTCTATAATTATGTTTTCAACGGTTTATATTACAGTTAATAACATGGCAAATAAAAGTTTTTTGAAAAATATAAAAGATAATGCTAATTTAGGATACTCTTATTTAGATTCAAAGTATCCTGGTAAATGGAATATAAAAGGAGATAAACTTTATAAAGGAGAAGAATTAATTAATAATAATTTTTATGTGGTTGATAACATAAAAGAACAAACAAGAAGCTTAGTAACTATATTTATGAAGGACACTAGAGTATCTACAAATGTAATTAGTAGTGATGGAAAAAGAGCTGTAGGAACTAAGGCTTCAAAAGAGGTATTAGAAAAGGTTTTAGATAAAGGTGAGGAGTTCCAGGGGACTGCGAAGGTAGCTGGCAAGGATGTTTTAACTTACTATAAACCTATAAAAGATTCTAATTCTAAAATTATAGGTATGTGGTTTATAGGGGTAGAAAAAGAAACTATTAAAAAAGAAGTTTGGAAAATATTAAGTTACATTCTTTTGATTATATTAATTGTATTAATTATAGGAATAATATTATTTAATTTTATAGGTAATAGCATAGTCAAAAATATATATTCCTTTAATGAATATCTTAAAAATATGTCTCAGGGAGATTTTAATAAGGAGTTAAATGCTAAATATTTAAAACTAAAAGATGAATTAGGGCAAATGTTTAATAATTTAGAATATATGCAAATAGCCATAAAGGATATATTAAAGGAAGTAATTAGTGATTCAAAAGATTCTATAAAGTCTAATGAAGATGTATTTATACTTATAGACAAATTATCATCAAATGTAGAGCAAGTTACATCAACTACAGAAGAAATATCCGCGGCAATGGAGGAGACCGCAGCTTCAGCAGAAGAAATAAACGCTACAGCTAATGAAATAGAAAAGTCTATAGAAGTAATAGCTAATAAAATAGGAGAAACCTATAAAAAATCTGATGATATAAGCAATAAAGCAAATAAATTAAAAAAAGATGCTGAAAACTCTAGGAAAGAAGCCTTTAATTTGTATAAAACTAATGAAAAAGAATTAAGTGAAGCTATAGAAAAATCAAAATCAGTAGAAAAAATTAATGTATTGTCAGAAGCAATACTTAAAATAACAGAACAAACTAATCTGTTAGCTTTAAATGCTGCTATTGAAGCTGCTAGAGCAGGGGAAGCAGGAAAAGGATTTTCAGTAGTAGCAGAGGAAATAAGAAAACTGGCAGAAGAATCTAATAATACAGCTAATGAAATTCAAGAGATTACAAAAATTGTAGTTAGCGCAGTAGAAAATTTAGCAAATAATTCTAATAAGATATTGACATTTATAGATGGAAAAGTAGTAAAAGACTATGAGAATTTAGTTACAATAGGTGAAATGTATAGTAGTGATGCAGAATACTATAAGGTTGTATCTGAAAATATAAGTTCAACTACAGAAGAAGTCTTAGCCTCTATGAAAAACGTTATAGAATCTATAGATAGTGTAACTATAGCCGCTAATGAAGCAGCAGATGGTACAAGTAATATAGCTAAAAGTGCAAATGATATATTGGAAGAAAGCAACAATGTTAAATGTAAGTCAGAAGAATCTATGTCTAATTCCGAAAAATTAATAAACTCAATTTCTAAATTTAAAATATAAAAATTAAAAAGCTATGTATTTGTAATATGGGGTTACAAATATATAGCTTTTTAATAGCTAAATTTTAAAATTAATAAATTATTTAGTTTCTTTATATTTATTTTCAGTTTTTTCTTTTATGTTTTCATAAAAATCATTAGAATCTTCCATAGTTTCCTTTAGAGTTTCTTGGAATTCATTTTTACCTTCTTCATATATGTTATTTATATCTTCGCCAGTTATATTTAGTTTTTCTTCTGTTTTTTCAGATTTATCTTTTAAATTTTCTTTAATATTCTTTCCTTTATCTCTTATTTTATTTTTGAGGTTATCCCCTTCATTTTTTATGTTATGAATTTTGTTTTTAAAAGCTTTGTTATACTCCATTTCTTCAAAATTATTTTTTCTACATTTGTTATTAAGTTTTTTCACTATAAATACAGAACTTGCTACAGCTATTGTAGCACCTAGAATTTTACCTATAGTATTCTTATTTCTTTTCATAATGTAACCTCCTTAAAAATATATAAATTGAAAAATTTATATAATTGTATATTTATATTATGTATGTTTTTAAAATAAATACTTTTATAATACAATTTAGAACAATTAGAACAGAAATTTTTTATGTAGGGGGCAAAATATTAAGAATTAAAAATTATTGATATAGGTGTATAATATTAATAATTAAGTAAAAAATAAAATATAGATAATTTAAAAAAATGAATATATACTAATGGATAATAATTATTTATTATTATACCATAAAAAACATATTTAAAGAACAGCTTTAAAATAAATAATTTTAAAATATATTGCATATAAAATTTATTTATGATATTCTATAGAAGGTGATTTAATAAGATAAAAACTAGGTTCTTCTTTTTTAAGAAGTATAGATTTTTGTTTATTAAATTAAAATAATTTTTCTTAAAAAAGGAGAGATATACAAATGGCAGATAAGAATATCACATGTAAAGATTGCGGAAAAGAATTTGTTTTCACAGAAGGAGAACAAGAATTCTACAAAGAAAAGGGATTCGAAAACGAACCACAAAGATGCCCAGATTGTAGAAGAGCTAGAAAGCAAGCTAGAAACAACAACAGATCTTTTAGATAATTAGAAAAGATTTTTTATTGGCTGTTGATTATATGTCAACAGCCATTTTTAATTAACAACCAGAAAGGAACATTATATGGAAAATAAAAACTTTGAAAATTTAAACTTAAATGAAGATGTACTAAAAGCTATACAACATATGGGATTTGAAACTCCATCTGCAATACAAGAAAAATCAATTCCAGTAGTATTAGAAGGAGCAGATGTTATAGCTCAAGCTCAAACAGGAACAGGCAAAACTTTAGCTTTTGGAGCTCCTGTAATAAGCACTTTATGTGACGAAGGAAAGAAAAAAGGCGTAAAAGCTCTAGTATTAACGCCTACAAGAGAATTAGCCCTTCAAATAAAGGATGAGTTAAAGAGATTATCTAAATATAGTAAAACAAAAGTACTTCCTGTTTATGGAGGAGAGTCTATAGAAAGACAAATAAAAGATATTAAAAGTGGAGTAGATATAGTGGTTGGGACTCCAGGAAGAGTATTAGACCACATTAATAGAAGAACTTTAAAACTTGGAGGTATTGATTTCCTAGTTTTAGATGAAGCAGATGAAATGCTTAATATGGGATTTATAGAAGATATAGAAACTATAATGGCAAGTACTCCTGAAGAAAAACAAACTATGCTTTTTTCAGCTACAATGCCAGCACCCATTAAAAAATTAGCTTTAAACTACATGAAAAAAGATGTAGAGCATATAGCTATATTAAAAAAATCTTTAACAGTAGATAAAATAGCACAACATTATTTTGCAGTAAAAAATAAGGATAAACTAGAAGCTATATGTAGAATAATAGATTCAGAAGAACCAGAAAGTGCTATAATATTTTGTAGAACAAAAAGAGGCGTTGATGAATTAGTTGAAGCTATGCAATCAAAGGGATACAATGTAGAAGGTATGCATGGAGACATGAGCCAAAATCAAAGAATAAATACTTTGAAAAAATTTAAAAAAGCTACCTTAAACTTTTTAGTTGCAACAGATGTAGCGGCTAGAGGTATAGACGTAGAAAATATATCTCATGTAATAAATTATGATATACCTCAAGATGCGGAATCCTATGTTCACAGAATAGGAAGAACAGGAAGAGCTGATAAAGAAGGAACAGCCTATTCTTTAGTTACCCCTAGAGAAGTATCTTCTATTAGACAAATAGAAAGAATAATTAAGAGCAAAATCACCAAAAAAGAATTACCTACTTTAGAGGATATATTAGAAAAGAAATACGATAATTTATTAAATGATATAACTTCTAAAATAGAAGAAAACAAATATGAAAAATTTATGCCAATGGTAAAAACTTTAGAACAAAACTTTGATTTATCTGAAGTGTCAGCAGCTTTAATGGAAATGTTATTTAGTAAAGAAATGAGCTTTGACTATACAAATGATAAATTAGAGGCAGAAGTGCCAGTAAGATTATTCTTAAGTGTAGGAAGAAAAGATAGTATAAATGTAAAAAGCTTATTAACATTTATTCAAGATGAAGCTTCTGTAAGAAATCATGAAATTGGAGATATAGACATATTAGATAAATTTACTTTTATGGATGTATCATCAAACACTGCAGAAAAAATAATAAATAAATGCTCAGGTAAAAAATTAAATAGAAGAAAAGTTAATATCGAGATAGCTAAAAGTAAAAAATAAATTATTTTAATTTTAGTTGTTTAAAGGGGAATTACTAGAGAATTTAGAAGCTAAGAGGTGAATTTTATTTGTTTCTTAGCTTTTGTTATTTTTTGATATAATAAAGTCATATATTGCTATAAATCCTAATCTACTATACTAACAAATCTAAACTCATTTTATTGAAATATCCTAAAAATTCCGAATTCACTATAGCTCAAACATGAGATTTTCTTAAAGACTCTTTGAATAAAATAAATTAAGAATTGTTAAGTTTATTCAAATAACATTTTACATAATATATAAG